>CAUJIC010000053.1 GCA_963205305.1 Pseudomonadota bacterium
GGTCGACCCATTGCCCTTCGCTTGTGGCGCTACGGTGAGCAGAGCCACCATTGCCCAGCTTCGAGTTCTGTGCTGCCGCCACCGCAATCTGAAAGCCCGCTTTACCGATGGTGTTCATGCTTACCACTACGGAATCGGCACCTAAGCGTGTAGCATCGGCTAGTAGTGCTGCGCAAAAGCCCGCGGGGTAATCGGCGTGGGCATCAATACGGATGAGGTAAGTGTGATTAGCACCGAAATGCTCCACCGCAAGGTTGATGGCGGCACTTTGGATGCGCTTAGGGTTTGGCAGGTAGTGAACGTTCGTATGCGACTCAGCAAGGTTGTGTGCAATCTCTATCGTGCCATCGGTACTGCCGCCATCGGCAATCACAATATCCATCGGCGTGGTGGCACCCTCGGCCAGCAGATAACGCACCAGCGGTTCAATATGCTTCGCCTCATTCAAACACGGGATGATGACAAGCACGGGCGTGTTATCGCTGGTGATAGAAGCGGGAATCATACAGCATCCTTTAAATGGGCGAGGCGTTTAACCAGTCGCTCGCACTCTGCCGTATCAAAGCGCCATGTGTCATGCGGAATATGCGTCACGGCGGCGGCCAAGGCAGCATAGGCTTCGGGCGTGAGGTTTTTAAGGAACGCCACAAGGCTTTCACCTTTGGGTTCGGCAAGGCTGTAACCAATGCCGAGCTCAGCAGCAAAGCGGCTGGTTTCCACACCTTGGGCGGTGAGGGGCACCGCGCCATAGAGGCCGCCTTCATACATGCGGTTGGGTAGCAGCCATGCCGAGTTCAGTCCTTCCTCGAACATATCGATCGCCCAACTGAAATGGATGTCGCCGTAAATATCCGCCAATGCATCCGGCGTATAGGCGCCAGCGAATGTAATGCCCGCCGCTTTCACTTGCCCATCAAAATCCTCGAACTGGTCATAGGCAGGACGACCACGGATGATGATTTCCACCAAGCCTTGGTGCGTGCGCGCCACTTCGCTGAGTATATCGAGGCTTTTGCGGCAGCGAATCGCGCCAAACCAGCCGATGCGCCATGGCGGGGCGGCGGGGCGCGTTGGGGGGCGCGTAATATCACCCGCGCCGAATACTTTATTTTCCAGCAGCAGCATGGGCAACTTTAGCGCTGTGCGTTTCTCAAAATACTCGCGAACAAAGGCAGGCGAGCTCGTGATAATCAGGCTCGCGCGTTGCGCCAACCAACCTTCCAAATTCCGCAAGCCTTTGCCAATAAAATCCTCGCGCAGCAGTAGGCGATGAATATCCAGCACCTCGTAGGCTATGGGTGGCTTGTTAGTACTTATTGCCCGCCCGCGCACGGCAATACTCAGGCTTTCAAGGTTACGTGCCACCACCACATCAGCGGCGGCAAAAAGCGGCGCCAGTTTTTGAATGCCAGTCACATGCTTCAGCACCGCGAAGATACGCTGAACAAAACGCCCATTATAGGTGCGGCCAAGATCCGTTACAGCGCAGCCCGCAATATCGGTGGGTGGTGTGGTACGCGAAAACCCAGCGATATGTACGCTGGCGCCACCTGCCAGTAACATCCGCACGCGCTTGGCCGTAGTTGGGTCGGCAAGGTCGTGCGTCAGGTAGAGAATGTGCATGAGCTTAGGAAATGGTCTGCGGTAATGGCATGGCGCGACGCACTTTCTCGATGCGGCTGGCGCGTTTCACGTCCGAATGGTTAAGCACCGTGCCAATCACCTTCGCGTGGGTGAGCGCATGCAGCGAAGCTTTGAGGTCGTTGGTGCGCGTTACACCTTCGTTGACGACTAACAGAACGCCATCCACGTGCGGTAGGAACACCAACGGGTCATCCTGCGCGAGGATAGGAGGTAAATCATAAATAATAATGCGGTCGGGGTAGCGACTCCGCAATTCCTCGGCCAACGCAGCAATTTTGGGCGATCCCAGCACTTCCGACGAGTGATCCATCACCTTGCCCGCTGGGAGCAGCGATAGCCGATCGAACGAGGGACGAATCAGGCAATCCGCAATAGGCGTATTGTGTGTGAAATAGTCGGTCACGCCAACGGCAGCAGAAAGACCAAGATATTCCATCATGTTTGGCTTGCGTAAATCAAGGTCGACCAGCAGCACCGTCTGATTCAAATCCAGCGCAATCGAAAGCGCAAGGTTGAGCGCAATGGTGGTTTTGCCATCGCCATAATTGGGGCTCGTGATGCCAAGGGTTTTCATACCATGCTGGCTCATCGCTTGCAGTACTTGGGTGCGCAAAATGCGGAAGGTATCGGCTTCTTTGCTCCGCACGCGGTGGGCAACGATACGATTGATATCGAGTGTAGTTTCGTTGATTTGGACAACGTTGCCCGCACTGGTGTGGGTTAGTTCTGCGGGTGTGGGGTTGGTACGTGCCTGTGTAGGCGCGTGGTGCAGTGTGGCTGCCCGTTCGGCGCGCGCTTTGCTCAGGGCTTTTGCGAGTTTATCCATGACGCGGGCTCACCGAAATGTGGGGCACAGAAACCAGTGGGGCAACGCCGACAATGCCAGCTAAATGATTGGCGCCGCGCACGGCTTGGCTAAGCGCTTCTGTAACTATGACCATCGCTAATCCGCAGAGGATCCCAAAGAACGTGCCGGCAAGTAGCAGAATTTTCCTGCTCGGCGTGGTACCCTCAGGTATGGTCGATGGGTTAATGATGGTTAGGCGCGCGCTGTTACCACCCGCTTCGAGGTTCGCCCGCATGGCGGCGGCGGATTTCTTTTCCGTGAGCGTGGCATAGCGCTTCTTCGCGTTATCAAGGTCGAGTGATAGCTCCGACATTTGTTGCTCGACCAGCGGATTTTCTGCCACGAAACGGTTATATTTATCCTGCTGGGCCTTTAGCGATGCGCGTTGCGCTAAAAGACCATTTTGTTGGCCTTCAGCGGCGGCTAATTGGGCGCTGAGTTGCAGGTAGAGTGGGTTATCAGCTTCGCGTGATGGAACCAGTGTGCTGTTGGCGGGCTCTTTGTTTAGTGCTTCAAGCTGTGCGCGCACTTTCAACACATCGGGGTGTTGTGGGCCATAACGACCGATTAAGGTGGCGTATTGCGATTGCAGTGCTTTTTTCTGCCCCTTGGGCGAGTTGATCATTTTGCCTTCTTTGGTCGTGTCATCAAGCGCAGGGGCATAAGGATCGGCCGAGGCAAGCTGAACGCGTAACGTTGCAATCGTCGCCTGATTGGTCGTGATTTGATTCTCGATGGTTTGCAGGTTCAAGCTATTATTAAGGCTCGCTTGCTGATTGAACATGACCGCTGATGGCCCCGATTCACCAAATTTTGCTTTAAACTCGGCAATCTTCTTTTCCTGATCTTTGATAGTATCCTCAAGCCGCTTTAATTCAGCATCCAAAAATGCAGTTGTTTTTTCATTTTGTGTGCGGCGCTGGTTCGCATCTTCATCAATAAATGCTTTTACCAGAGCATCGAGGCCAGCCTTGGCGAGTTTGGGGTCATTGTAGGAAAAGCTGAGCGTGAACGCGATGGCTGAAAGCTGGTCGATGGATTCCTTTTGAGTGGCAGCAGGGTTCGAAATATTGCTGGTGATAAAATCCAAATGGGCGCTGTTTTCCATAATTTTCGCCCGATTGGCAGCGGACATGGTTTTTTTACTACCTGGGTAGAGCCCTAACGCGTCGATAATTTTATTGAGCGATTCGGTCGACATGACTTTTTGCTGCACTTGATTGATGCGGCGGTCAGCTAAAATTTGCGGCGTTAAATCTTCGCCATTGACTGCACTCGTTGAAATTTCAGACTGTTCAATTTGGACGGTGGTGGTAGCGCGATAGCGTGACCAGCTGAGCGTGAACAGCAACGTAGCTACAAAAATACTGCCTGCGGTAAGCATGAAAATCATGCGGCGGCGACGAAAAATCGCAAGAATATCGTGTAGGGATAGGTCTTCCATGGCGCTATTGCCCACTCCATGAGGGTTTGTAGGTAATGCCCAGCATCACGATATGTTGTTTAATTGCGTTATTAACAGTCGTCAGGTTTTCATGGCGGTAGTTGTAATCGGCGTTCAGCTCCGTGCGCTCGGTGAGGGCGTATGAAATGCCGCCACCTGCTGAATAACCTTCGTCGAGGTTGATGCCTGGTGTCGAGGAATAATCAGCCGATTGGTATTTGCCGCTGGCATTAAGTGCGATGGTTTGGTTCAGTTGGTGGCGCTCGGCGATAGCGAATGTATCGAGCAGTGTTTCCGTACCGTTACCAAATGGTTGGCGCGCGCGGGTGGCCGTGAAATCTAGGCGATCCTGATCGCCCGTGTAAGCAAGGTTGCCCGAGAATACATAATTCCACGTTTGCTGATCACCTCCCACAACATTGCTGCGGCTATTGGTTGAAAGCGCACCCGCCGTTGTGCTTAAAGTCAGGCGTGGGTTAAGCAGGCTCGTCCAACCAACCACTGGGCCAATGCTATCCGAGGTTAAATTGCCGTTGGTCGTTTCGTAGCGCTGGCCGTTTACTCCAATAAACCCCATGTTTTCGGGGTCGAACTTGTGTTCGTAGCTAGGGCTGATGCTGTAGGTATTGTAATCGACATAGGCATTGTTGTCGTAGCTCGTATTATTCGCCGAAGCAGTAAGAACCCAGCGGTCACGCGGGCTTGGGGCAAAGCTGATTTGTGGGGTCGCGCCAACGCGGGTGCTTCGCACTTTCGGCAAGTTGAGGCCATAGTTCGTTATCTCGGCCGTGCGTGTTGTCTCTTGGTCGAAATTACCGCGCACGCTTGCAGTCCAGCGCTGGTTGTTGCGGCTTAGCAGCAATTTCTGGTGCAGGTCGACAGAGTTGTATTGGGTCTCATCATAATAATTGGCATCAATTTTTGAATCCGACTCAATTTGCGAGGTAGGCGTTTTCCAACGCAGCAATAGTTCGGGCGTGGTAATGCTTCCGAAGGCTTCTTGTGCGCCTGTGGTTACGCGCAATGGGTTGGAGTCATAGGCCAATTTTTGCGTGCCGCGCACCTCGGCCGTAAAGCCTTCGGGCACCATTTGGCTTGCAGGCGCAGCAAGGACGGGGCTTGCAAAAGCAAGGGCGCTGCTCGCCAATAACGAAAAAGTGAAATCGGATGGAAGAATTTTTTTCATAGGATTAGAACAGCCCCTGCGTTGGAACCACAATCACATCGCCAGGAATCAGCGTGATATTGGTTTCAAGATGTTTGCCGCGAGCAATATCCGAATAGTCGAAATCAATCGACTGTTCTTTGCCGTTCACTTTACGCAAAATGACAATATCCTCGTCCGCGTATGGCGTGAGGCCGCCTGCTTGGCTAAGCGCCTGCATCACCGTCAGCGCGCGCGACATCACCACTTCGCCAGGCTTTGTCACTTGGCCAATCACACTGATGGTGTTGCCACGTGCTTCTTTGACCACAACCGTAACCGTCGCGGCGGGTACAAATGGCTTCATTTTTTCGGTGATGATGCGCTGTACATCCGACGTGGTTTTACCAACGACGGAGAATGAACCGATAAGGGGGAAATCGATCGTGCCATCGGGCATCACCAGCACTTCGCGGTCCAGTTCATCCTCTTTCCACACATTGATGTGCAGCATGTCGCCCGCTTGTAGGGTGTAAAGCGATGTATCGTGCGCAGCGGTCGGTAGAGCAAGTTGTGGCGCTGGAGCTGATTGTGTAGCTGGGGCGGTAGATGATTGTACGGTTTCAATGGGCGCCGCTTGCACGGATTCAGTAGTAGCGGCTGGTTTAGGGTTCAGGAAATTCTGTGGCGCTGCTGTCGTTGAGGGCGCCCTGTAAACGGACTTATTATTGCTCTGCTTCTTCGCAGGCTCAGTAGGATCGGCAAGCTTAGAAGGCTCAGGTAAAGCGGGTGCTGGAGTAGCCACCGTAGGCGTTGCTTCGCCTGCTGCGGGCTCGATGGCGGCTGCAAATGGCGCGTTATCAGAATTGCCAACAATTTTGCGTGCAACGGCACCACCTGCCCATGCCGCATGGCTAAATACAGCACTGGCAAGTAGCGCCGTAAATAAATAATGAGATGTTTTCATGCTGCCCCAGTTATTAAAATTTAATACTTGGGTGTTATAGTTAATTATTCGCGTGCTGCAAAGCGTTAAATCTTGCCGAATTGCTGTTTTTCAGCTATTTGAGGGGTAATATACAAGGTGGTTTTATGTACGAGCGTTATTTTGGGTTGACTGGCAAGCCGTTTTCGTTGTTGCCCGAAGCGAACCATTTGTTCTTTAGCAAGCGCCATCAACATATTGTAAATATTCTAGAATACGGCATCGAAACCCAAGCGGCATTCATGGTTGTTACGGGCGAAGTAGGTGCAGGGAAAACGACAATTATTCGGCATTTTCTTGGCCACTTGCCCGAGAAAGTGGCTGTGGGGCTCATTACCAACCCGTCTCAGCGGTTGGGTTCCTTGCTGGGGTGGATATCTAGTGCCTTTGATTTGGCGCCCCACGCAGATGATGAAGCCAAGATGTACCATGGGTTTGTAGAATTCTTATTGGCCAACTATGCCAAAGGGTTGCGCACGATTCTTATTATCGACGAAGCCCAGAATCTGTCTGCCGAAATGCTGGAAGAGCTGCGGATGCTCAGCAACATCAACAACGAGCAGGATATGCTGCTGCAGATTATCCTCGCGGGGCAGCCCGAACTACTGGAATCCTTAAATCGTCAGGAATTGCGCCAGTTTGCTCAGCGTATTGGAGCTCATGGGCATTTAACTTCGCTTACTCCCTCGGAAACGCGCGATTATATCGGCCACCGTCTACAGGTGGTGGGCGCCACATCACCGATTTTTAGTACCGAGGCATGCGCAGGCGTCTATCATTTTACGGGTGGAATTCCAAGGCTTATCAATCTGTTGTGTGACCAAGCGTTGATGTATGCATTTGCCGAGGATACGCATACGGTCGATGATAAAACGGTGATCGAAGTAGTTGCTGATCGCAATAAATCTGGCCTCAACGCATTTCGTCAGGTGGATATGCAGCAGGCAGCTAAAGAAATTAAGGTTATCGCCGCCGAGCTTTAGCACTTACGATATCTTTACAAGAAGCCTATAGCACAACCCTATCTATTTTATAACAATCGTGCGATTGCTACCTCAGGTGTAGCGATAAGAGTTTCTACAACTGTGCCCTGTAATCCACAGTCACACAACATTCGTTGCGATGCAGCATTTATATTGTTGCGTTGCAGCGTATTTACAAGTATGTCCGTCTTGAAACATTTAATGCTTGCCAATAAATCGACTTTGGTATTAATAATTACTAAAATTATATTAATATTTGACGTCAGATTAACTGGCGCGTTAACGTTTAACTTGGAGAGTAAAGCATGAAACCGCAACTATTGGTGCAACAATCACAACTAGATCAGGAAGTTTCGACTGCAGCCAATGGGTTGGAGTTGGTTGTGTCCCATGATGTGGTGGTGTCCAGTAAGCGGGTGCAGCGTTTTTTCAAGCGCGCAATGGATGTAGTGGTGTCGGGTTCGGCGCTTTTGCTGCTTAGCCCTGTAATGATTGTCATCATCATGCTCGTTAAGCGCGACGGCGGCCCCGCGTTCTTTGGTCATGGTCGCCTTGGTAAAAATGGCGAGACCTTTAAATGCCTCAAATTCCGCTCGATGATTCATAACAGCCAAGCGGTGCTTGAGCGTTACCTGACCGAGAACCCCGAGGCGCGCGCCGAGTGGGAAGCCGACCACAAGCTGAAGAACGATCCACGCGTTACGCGCATTGGCTCGTTTCTGCGTAAGTCGAGCCTTGATGAATTGCCGCAACTTATCAACGTGTTGAAAGGCGAAATGAGTCTCGTTGGTCCACGCCCCATCGTGAGTGCAGAAGTGGTGAAATACGACCGTGCGATTGCCCATTACTACAGCGTAACTCCGGGCATTACGGGGCTATGGCAAATCAGTGGTCGCAACGACGTAAGCTATGCCGAGCGCGTGATGCTCGACAGCCTCTATGTGCGCAGCTGGTCGCTTGGGCGTGACATTGCGATTATGCTGAAAACGCTGCCAGCGATGATGAATCGCAGTGGTGCTTACTAGGTACATTCTCGCTAAAAACCTTAATTAAAGTATCTACCATATATCGCCAGCTTGTGTTGGTGTTTGGGTTGGTGCATTTTTCAACCATCCCGCTATATGGTCGTCTTACGATTCTTTCACTGCACACACGGATAATGTTCAATGACGCAATCTATTTTAGTCGCTGGTGGCGCTGGCTATATTGGCTCCCATGTTTGCAAAGCGCTCGTTGCGGCGGGTTATACACCTGTGGTGTTCGATAATTTTTCGACGGGGCATCGCCCGTTTGTTAAGTTTGGGCCCGTGGTCGAGGCGTGTGTGTCCGATGTGACGGCAGTCAAGAAAGCAGTGACTGAGCATAAAATCCAAGCGGTGATTGATTTGGCGGGTTCTATCGAAGTGGCCGAATCCGTGCGCGACCCGCTGAAATATTACGATAACAACACCGCCAAAAAAATCCCATTCCTGCGCGCACTCACGGAATCGGGCGTGAAGGCATTTGTGTTTTCCTCTACTGCTGCGGTTTATGGCGAACCGAACGCCATTCCTATTCCCGAATCGCACTCCACCAACCCCACCAACCCCTATGGGTGGAGCAAGCTGATGTTCGAGCGCTTGCTGCACAGCACTGCAGCGGCTACGGGCTTGCGCTTCATGGCATTACGCTATTTTAACGCCGCAGGTGCCTCGCTCGATGGCGAGATTGGTGAAGCGCACGATCCTGAAACGCACCTCATTCCCCGCGCATGCTTGGCCAGCCTTGGCCACATTCCGCCGCTCGAAATTTTCGGGGACGATTACCCCACGCCCGATGGCACCGCAATTCGTGACTACATCCACGTCATGGATTTGGCGCAGGCGCATGTGCTTGCTGTTACCAAATTGCTGAATGGTGAACCTTCGGGCACCTATAACCTTGGCAATGGCATTGGCACTTCAATTGGCGATATTATTGCTGCCTTCGCGCGCCTTGGCTTTCCTGTGCCGCACAGTTTCAAAGGGCGCAGGGCGGGTGACCCAAGCCGTTTGGTGGCCGACAGTTCCGCCGCGCGCGAAGCATTGGGGTGGAGTCCGCGCCATGCGGATGTCGATACCATCATCAGTTCGGCCTACCGTTGGCACGAGAAAAATCAGCCGAAAAACAAGGTCAGCGCATGAGTCGCCCGTTGTTCAGCCAAAATCTGGATGCTGCGTTCGAGGAGTTAGTGGGCGAGGCGGGCGCCACCCGCGTGCGTTACGAACATTGGTGCACGCAAGCCCGTGCGGCGATTCCAGCCATCTTCAAAAACCCGCCGCGCGAGGCCGCGCCGATTTTTAACCTGCCGTCGCGCACCGATGATTTAGCCGAGATCGAAGCCATCGCCACCCATATTGCCGAGCATTATTCCGATTTGGTGGTGGTGGGCATGGGCGGTTCTAGCCTCAGTGGTGAAACCTTGGCTCACCTACGCAAGCAAGGCGGCGTGAAATTACATTTTGTCGATAATATCGACCCCCACACGCTAGCACTGCTGGTGGAAACATTGCCATGGGCGACCACGCATTTCCTCGTTATCAGCAAATCGGGCAACACGGTGGAGACCCACGCGCAAATGGCCGTGTTCCTGCGTGCGGCGAAGCAACGCATCCCCGCCAGCTATAGCAAACATTTCACCATCATCACCATTTTAAATAACAACCCGCTGCACCGTTTGGCGCTGGCGCACGGCTTCCGCCATCTCGCCCATTGTGCGGATTTAGGCGGGCGTTTCTCGGTGCTTTCGGCGGTGGGGCTTATCCCCGCAGCCGCAGTGGGGGTGGATATTCGTGCACTGCGCGGCGGTGCCAACATTGTGCTGGCCGAAAACCAAGGCGTTGTGCTCGGCGCGGCGGGCGAAGCAGCAGCACTGCACATGGCGCTGGTTGAAAAGCAAACCCGCATCCAGATTCTGATGCATTATGCCGATAGGCTCACGGGGCTGGCACTCTTTCACCGCCAATGCTGGGCGGAAAGCCTAGGCAAACAAGGGCTGGGGACGACACCCATCCCCAGCCGCGGCGCAACCGATCAGCACAGCCAAATGCAGCTTTACCTCGAAGGACCGAAGGATAAATTCTTCACCAGCCTCATGCTCGATATGGCGGGGCAGGGCGCGGCGATTGATTTTGATGAGGCAGATACAGCGCTCGATTACCTGCGCGGCCACACGCTGGGCGATTTAGCGATGGCCGAACAGCGCGCCACCAATGCTACGCTTATCAAGGCTGGTCGCCCATTGCGTACCATCACCTGCGCGGTGCTCGATGAAGCAACACTGGGCGGTTTGCTCATGCATTTCTCGCTCGAAGTGGGTTTCACCGCCGCACTCATGGGCATCAACGCGTATGACCAACCCGCCGTCGAGGCTGGAAAAAAACTGGCGCTGGAATATCTAGCAGGTAAGTAGCGGGCATGAGCCAAACCCACGACATCAGCGTCATTATCACCACGTACAAAGTGCCTAGCTACATCGCCCGCGCGGTGAACAGCGCCCTCACGCAAACAGGCGTGAGTGTGGAAGTCATCATCGTCGATGATTGCTCGCCGGATACCACGTGGGATGTCATCCAAACGTTAACTGACCCGCGCATCACTGCTATCCGCATGGAGCAAAACGGCGGCCCCAGCGCCGCGCGTAACCGCGCCATTGCTGCGGCTAAAGGCCGCTGGCTCGCGGTGCTCGATGGTGACGATCTATTCCTTGAAGGCCGCCTCGCGCGCATGCTTGCATTGGGTGAAGCAAAGCAAGCAGACATCATTGTTGATAATCTTCTCTGCCAGCTAGAACTGGATGGGGAGGACTTTCCCATGTTCACGGCTGAGCAGCTGGCGGCCATGCCCACCATCACCGCTGAAGCCTTCATTGCGGGTAATAATAATTTCATCGATGGTGGTTATGGCTTGGGATACATGAAGCCGCTCTTTCGTGCCGATTTCCTGCGTGCACATAATCTCAGCTACCGCGAATCCATACGCATTGGCGAGGATTATGTGCTGATGCTAGAAGCGCTGGCCAGTGGCGCCAAATGCGTGGTGGATGCGAATGTTGGCTATGGCTATACCGTGCGTGCTGGTTCAATCTCTCATCGCCTAACCCCTGCGGATGTCACGCGTATTCAGGCCGAAGATGCGCGGCTTTTAGCCAAATATACATTGGATGAATCGGCGCAGAAACAGCAGCAACTGCGCGAGAAAAACTTGGTCGAGGCTTTGGCTTATAACCAGATGGTCGATGCCATTAAGGCAAAAAATTGGAATGAATGTTTGCGCCTCGCCAAGGCCAATCCACTGGCCACACGCCATTTGCTGCTGCCTGTTAAGGTGCGGCTGGCGCGCCTTAAAAAGCAATTCGGGCTATAGTTTAATCCCCGCTTCGATGCTCACCAGTGGCTCATCGTTGCCAGTTTTAGTGCCCCATCGTTGAATCCCATCAAGCAGCGATTTACGTTGTGCCACGGCACTGCCAACAATCGCGGCAAAAGCAATCGCAGCCGCAAGGATAGTTCCCTCGCAACTGGTCATGGTGAACATATCTTCCGCCGCCCCATAAATCGCGATGCCAATGGCTGTTGCAATCAGCGGTACGCCATAGGTCGCAAAGTAATCGCGCATCGAAAGTTTAATGAGTGGTAGCATCAGCGAGAGGTAGCGCAGTTGGTACGTAAGGGTGCAAAGAGTGAAGGTGATGGCTGTAGCCGTAATGCCGTGGCTAACAGCCAGTGCCAGCGCACCAATCCATAGCACGGCATATTCTGTCGAGGCGCGTAATTGTACATCGGTGCGATTGAGTGAAAACATGACTGTCTCGCTGATGGAAAGGACAGCCTGCACCGCGCACGCGGCAGCCAGAATGCTGAATATCGCGCCTGCTTGCATCCATTTCTCGGAGAGAAGCGTGCTAAAAATAGGGGCGTGTGCCGCGGCAATCATGCCCATGGCGGGGAAAATGAGAATGGCTAAAATCCGCGTCATCAGCAAAAAGATACGTGCGATGCCTGCCGTATCCTCCTTCATTTTTGCTAGTTGCGGATACATCACAAACTGCAGAGGGCCCGAAACAATTTGCTGTGGCAACCGTGCAAACAAAAATGCCATCGAGTAAAAACCCACCAGCGTTGCGCCCAGCATTTTTCCTACAATCCAGTTATCGGCGGAGCGGCCAAAATAATTGACCATGGCATTGCCCAGCACATTGCGGCCAAACAGCATATGCTCGCGTACTTGGTGCTTATCGAAGGTGAGTAAGGGGCGGAAGGGTGAAAGCGCGCAAATGAACGTCACTTTAACCGCAAAAATAGCTATTTGCTGGCCAATTAGCGACCATGCACCATAGCCGTGATAGGCCATGTAGAGCGCGGTGCCGATGCCCGAGGCGGTCGAAAACACTTCAACGAAGGCGATGGTTTGAAAGCGATGCGCCTGCTGCAATGCCGCGACGGGAATGAGATGTATCGATTGCGCCAACACCACAAACGCGAGGGCAATCATCATCGGGGCTAGTTGTGGCTGGTTAAAAATGCTTGCGGCCAATGGCGAGAGCGCTGCCATCAGTAGTGCCAACCCCGCGCCTAAAAGTGTGGATAGCCAAAAGCAGGTGCTCCAAGCTACACGTTCGCTAGCAGGGGTTCGCACCAGCGACATGCCAATGCCCGCATCGGCAACCATCATGGCGAACAGGGCAAAGGGCATGGCAATCGCCACCAAGCCATATTCCTCAGGGCTGAGTAGTCGCGCCAAAATAGGTATAGCAACGAACTGCGATACCAGGCGCAACACCCGCACCGACGACATCATCGCAGTGCCAACTGCTATTTTTCTGAATGACATACCGTATCGACTATTCGCTTTTTCAGCCTTCGCCTAGTGCTAAAATGCCGAATCAAGTCTAGGCGGCGTCTGCCTCATCGTCATCGAGTGCGCTATCCATGCCCAGCGCACGCTTATAGAGCTCAAGCATATACTCGGCCTCGGTGCGCTCGTTGCTCTTCATTTTGCGCAGTTTGAGGATGGAACGCATGGCTTTCACGTCAAACCCGTTGGATTTGGCTTCGGCGAATACGTCGCTGATATCACTCGCGATACCTGCTTTATCCTCGTCCAAGCGCTCGATGCGCTCGATATAGCTTTTCAGTTTGGGGGTCTCGACCCCGCCTACTTGCAGTTTTTTCATGGCTTGCCCTTAGTTTTTTGGTTATTGGGACAAAAAACATAACGCACCCCGCCGCGTGGGGCAACTTCGGGCTTGCCATTATCCCCAGCCCCATGCCATAATGCGCGTCCAAACTCGGAAGGGGGTATTTGTCTCGTGGTTGAAGTTCTAGTTCGTGATAACAACGTGGATCAGGCTTTGCGCGTTCTTAAAAAGAAGATGCAGCGTGAAGGGATCTACCGCGAAATGAAAATGCGTAAGCATTACGAGAAACCGTCCGAAAAACGCGTGCGTGAAGCTGGTGAAGCTGTTCGCCGCGCCCGTAAATTGGCTCGTAAGAAATCGGATTTCGAATAGCCGACTAAGTCGGTCTGCCTTTTAGGTAATGCCGCTTAATCTGCTAATGAAAGACCCCGCCAATGAGTGGGGTTTTTTATTGAGTTATGTGCGAGCTGGGCGAGCTTGCTGTGCGCGCACAGCGGCGCGGAGGACTAGGCAGTATGCCGATGTCCGAAGCAATTAAAAAACTAGGCCGCTGCTGTGCGGTTTTTCTTCACACACAATTCTGTGGCCAGCTTCACAATCGCCGCCGCATCAAGGCCAGCTTCGGCGAGTTGTTTGGCTTGGGTGTCATGCGCCTGATAATCATCGGGCAGGGTGAGGGTGCGGAGCTTGCATGACGTCTTATCGAGCAAGCCTGCATTGCTGGCAAAGTTCAGCACCGCTGCGCCAAAGCCGCCCGAGGAACCTTCCTCGATGGTGATGACAAGGCCGTGGTTTTGAATCAGCTTGGCGATGAGTGCTTCATCCAGCGGCTTGGCAAATCTGGCGTCGGCGACCGTACAATCAATGCCTGCAGCTGCAAGCTGCTCCGCCGCTTTCAAGCATTCCCCAAGGCGCGTACCATAGCTGAGTAGGGCGATATCCGCCCCCTCGCGCAATACGCGGCCTTTACCAATCTCAAGCGGCTTGCCGCGTTCGGGCAGGGCAACACCTGTGCCTTCGCCGCGTGGGTAGCGGAAGGCGATTGGCCCGCTGTTATGCGCGCTAGCGGTGGCCACCATATGCATCAGCTCGGCCTCATCGGCGGCGGCCATTACCACCATGTTGGGAAGCGCTGTGAGGTAAGCAATATCGAACGCGCCAGCATGGGTGCAGCCATCCGCCCCCACCAACCCTGCGCGGTCGATCGCGAAGCGCACAGGTAAATTCTGAATCGCCACATCGTGCACCACTTGGTCATACGCGCGTTGCAGGAAGGTGGAGTAGATAGCGCAGAAAGGCTTGTACCCCTCGCACGCCAAGCCAGCGGCAAAGGTAACGGCGTGTTGCTCGGCAATGCCCACGTCGAACGTGCGCTCAGGAAAAGCACTCCCGAATTTATCGAGCCCCGTGCCATCGGGCATCGCGGCGTGAATGGCGACGATCTTGCCATCATGCTCCGCTTCTTGAATCAGGCTATGGGCAAAAATGCTGGTGTAGCTTGGCGCTTTGGGCTGCGGCTTCATTTGCGCACCCGTTTTTACGTCAAACTTCGTCACGCCATGGTATTTATCGTCTGAGCCTTCGGCAGGGCCGTAGCCATGGCCTTTTTTGGTGACAACATGGATAAGGATTGGCCCCGAATCGCGCTCGTCGCGGACATTCTTCAGCACGGGCAATAATTGGTCAAGGTTGTGACCATCGACAGGGCCGACATAATAGAATCCCAGCGATTCAAACAATGTGCCCCCTGTGGCATAGGTGCGGATATGGTGCTCGGTGCGCTTCGCTACGCGCTGCAAAGGCTCGGGGAATTTGCTGGCCACCATTTTGCCGATGTGGCGCAACGAGCGATAGGACTTGCTGGAAACCAGCCGCGAGAGATACGCGCTCATCGCGCCCGTGGGTGGGGCAATCGACATATCGTTATCGTTCAAAATTACAATCAGCCGTGTGCCGAGCGCGCCTGCGTTATTCATCGCCTCATAGGCCATGC
The DNA here is from genome assembly GCA_963205305.1 of Pseudomonadota bacterium. Taxonomy (GTDB): domain Bacteria; phylum Pseudomonadota; class Alphaproteobacteria; order Rickettsiales; family UBA3002; genus QFOX01. The sequence goes on from CAUJIC010000053.1 coordinate 15,198, forward strand.
CCGCGCTCATTGCGCCATCACCAATTACGGCGACGACTTCAAAATCATTGCCCGCCATGTCGCGCGCCACGGCCATGCCAAGGCCGGCTGAAATGCTGGTGGAGGAGTGGCCCGCACCAAAGGCATCGTATTCCGATTCCTCGCGCTTGCAAAAGCCGCTTAGGCCGCCACCCATGCGGATGGTGCGAATTTTATCGCGCCGCCCAGTGAGTATTTTGTGAGGGTAGGCTTGGTGCCCCACATCCCAGATGATTTTATCCGTCGGGGTGTTGAACACATGGTGCAGCGCTACGGTCAGTTCCACCACGCCCAAGCCCGCGCCAAGGTGCCCGCCCGTTTGCGAGACAGAGTCCACCGTCTCGCGGCGCAAATCATCGGCGAGTTGCTTTAACTCGTCGAGCGTCATATCGCGTGTATCGGCAGGTAGCCGCGCGCGGTCGAGCAGGTGGGTGGGGGTGTTGGCGTTCATCCCACGGATTTACGCAATAATAACCGCTAGTGCAAGCGCTAGAACGCTACTTCGTAGGCAATATGCAGGCGTGCCGCTGTATCCGCAGAATCATCGTTCAAGCCCCAGTAATAGCCAGCAGTGTAATTCACTTCGCCGCGCCCGATGTCGAACAATTCACCCTTCACAATGGGGCCAAGATAATGCTCGCGTACATCGCCATCGCCCAGTTTGTTCAGCTTGCCATGCTCGGCATGCCACTCAAAACCAGGGGCAAAATGCTTGGTAAATGCATGGCTGGCTTGCAGGGCGCTGGTTAGGGTCACTCCGTGGGCGCGATTATCGCCAAGTTCTCTCTCGAGCCCGATATTGACCAACAGGTTCGAAGCGCCGTACGAGCGCGAAGCCAGCCATTTCACTTCAATTTCGTCGGCATCGCCATCATGCACGGCCTTGGCATACTCGCCCTTAACCGCCGTGGCCAACCACCATGCGCCTTGTTGTGTCAGCTCGTATTGCGCCTCGATGCCATAGGCCGAAAACTCGTGGCTTTGGCCTGATTTGCGGCTGCTTTTTGCCTCGATGCCAAGCATGAAATTATCGGTCAGGCCATATTCTAGCTCGTAAGTATGCGATTGCTTGTTGTTCGATGCTTTGCCGCTATCGCCATAACGTGTGCCGGAATATTCAACTTCCACTTCGCCTTTGGTCACGGCGGGGGAACTTAATTTGCCAACGCCCGCCATGGCAGGCAGTGCAACGGCGCTGAAAGTAAGGGCAACAAAGGCTTTAGCAAACGCATTGGTATTCATTGATAGCCACAAGGGTGATACTGAGAATCATTCTCAGCACAAGAGATACGTAAATTCATACACAAACGCAAATGAAAAAAGATAGTCAATCCAATCATTCACTCATAGAACAGGCGACATGATAACGACCATCCAACTGATTGATGCAACTACCCTTGCTGTAGGCGAGAAGCGCTATAGCTGCCGCATTGGTCGCGCAGGTGTGGCACCAATGGGTGAAAAGCGGGAGGGGGATTTAAAAACCCCAACGGGCTCATTTTTGCTACGAGCCGTCTATTACCGCCCCGACCGCATGGAGCCACCCAAAACCGCGCTGCCTCTGATTGCCCTCACGCCACAGGATGGCTGGTGCGACGACCCCACGCATCCGCTGTACAACCAGTTTGTACAACTGGTGCCGCCCTTCATTCCAGCTGCACCCATCAATCCTGTCGCCTGCGGTGGCGATGGGGGTGGATTAGTCCCCAGTCATGAAAGATTATGGCGCGAGGATCATGTCTATGACCTCATCATCCCGCTGGGTTATAACGATGGGATAGATGACGCAGGCAACCCAACCCCAATTATTGCTGGCGCTGGCAGCGCCATTTTTTTGCATCTGATGCGTGAGGATGGTGTAGGCACCGAAGGCTGCATTGCCCTAAAACGCGATGATTTACTGGAGGTGTTGGGGGCGGTTAGCGTGCTCACGAAGGTGAAGATTTAGCGGGAAAAACCACGCCCTCTAAACGAATTACTTAGTTCTTTCACTTCTTCCTTATATCTGCCCACGGAACTTGCATCTCTGTCTTTAAACTCTTTTGCATGCCTGTCGTAGACATCTAAGGCTCGGTGGTTGCGTGGCATCCTCAGTTCGGCCATTTCGCCCATCAAGGCGACGCCGCGTTTGAGGGTCGAGATTGCTCTTTCTAAGCGTTCATCGTGGATACCTTTGCCGATGAAGCTATATTGCGTGTTTTTGAAGAGGGTCTCGTGATGCAGGGTTAGCTCTGTTTGCAAATAACGTAGCCGCGCCGCTACAGGGTTAAAATTATCGGCATCTTCGCTTTTAATCACGGCACGGGCGCGGGATACTTCAACATATTCGTTCAACAAACCGCGATAGTCTTTTACAGTAAAATCTGCGTCGCCATCTATTTTAGCTGCACGTTTGATGAGCTGACTGAATTCGGGGTGCTGATAGACACTGCGCATGGCAGTAGCCACTTCGTCGATGGCTTCAAGTGTGTAACCAATTTTTGTCACAATGTTGGTACGTGAATTATTTTCTGCTTCGGGCGTAGATGTTTTGGTTAAATGCTCGCCCCAGAGAATGGGTTGAAGGGGTTTGGCAATTTCACGAATGAGATCTGAGAATACGCCGTCATAGTCGGGTTTGCCGTCACGCGTTTGCACACAACGAACAATGTCTTTTTCGGTGAATGCAATTTTTGTCCAAAGCGTGGTAAACTCTTCCTTAATCTTATCCATATTCGCCGCAATATAGGCATCATCATGCTCGAACTTAATGCCATCTCGGTTGCCTTGAATGACAATGGAACCAAGCCGCCCTAATCGATTCACTGCATGCCCCACAACTTGCGCGCCTTGCGCCATTAGCTGGCGTTCTTCTTGTGCCATCTGGCGATAGGGTGTTGAAAAATCGAAATTCGGCAAACCTTCTTGCTTGCGCTTGATATTGATTTCACGAAGTTTCTCATCGAACAGTAGGATTTCCATCGCGATTTGTGGGCCTGAGCGATTAATATCGAGCCCCGGTTCGGCGGAGTAAAAAAATCGCTGTACTCGGTCTTTGAGTAATTCTTCTTCGCGGCGCTTATACTCGCGCTCCTGTACCGGATAGCGCGGAATTAAATAACCATTTTCGACGACGTATTCCCGTTTGATAACTTTATCGACCTTTTTGGGTGAAGGGTGAAGGAATATGGCAATCTCTTGTGATCCTTCCTTCAGCCGTGCATTGGCTACGGCGCTATCTGTTCGCTTTCCTGCGTAGCGCCAATCTGGCAAATTTCCAATACAAAGACCGTCATCCATTTCATTATCATACACAATTGACATCGGCGGACTAATGACAATTTGATGACAATTGTACTATCCTTTGTTCCCTCTAATCTCTTGCAATTTCATGGATTTGGCCTAAATAGCGCCTATGGAAAAGGGGCGGTATATGGCATCGGCGGGCGCGAAAGGGGTAATTCCCCCTAATCTGGAGGAGGAAATCCTGCGCCTCAAGCGCGAAATGAACGCGGTGATTTTGGCGCATTACTATCAGGAAGATGACCTGCAAGACATTGCCGATGTAATCGGCGATTCACTTGAGCTGGCACGCAAAGCGGCGGAAACCACGGCGGATGTGATTGTGTTTTGCGGTGTGAAATTCATGGCCGAGGGCGCGAAAATTCTGAACCCCAGCAAAAAAGTACTGCTGCCGGATTTGAAGGCGGGCTGCTCGCTTGAAACATCGTGCCCTCCGCGCGAGTTTAAAGCGTTTCGGGATGCACACCCTGACCATATCGCCATTACCTACATCAACTGCTCGGCTGAAATTAAGGCGCTGACAGATATTATTGTGACGAGCAGCAATGCTGAGGCCATCATCAATTCGCTACCTGCTGACCAAAAAATTATCTTTGCGCCCGATAAGTTTTTAGGCAGCTACCTAAACAAAAAAACGGGTCGCAACATGGTGCTGTGGAATGGCAGCTGCATGGTGCATGAGCGCTTCAGTGAGAAGGAATTGGTGAAGCTGAAGACGGCGTATCCTAAGGCACTCATCATTGCTCACCCTGAATGTCCCGAGTCGTTGCTGAACTATGCTGACCATGTGGGTTCGACCAGCTCGCTCCTAAAATTTACCGAACAAAACCCGGGGCGCGAGTACCTTGTGCTTACCGAACCTGGCATTTTACACCAGATGAAAAAACGCTCGCCCAATAGCACCTTTTACGGTGTGCCAAGCGCGCTGGATGGTGGGGCGTGCATCAGTTGTAACACGTGCGAATATATGAAGCTGAACACGATGGAGAAGCTTTATCTGTGCATGCGCGACCAATCGCCCGAGCTGACGCTGACGCCTGAGTTGATTGAAGCGGCACGTAAGCCGCTCGACCGTATGTTGGAGTTAAGCAAAGCGATTACGAGCACGGCGATTGCAAAGCCCCATGCGTAGCCTAATCAAAATTTTTGGCGCTATTATTGGCCTCATCGCCCTGTGGCTAGTGGTTTGGATGCTGTTGATGCGCGCGGATGTGGCGCGCGTGGAAGCGAGCATTAAGTATCACAACGAGGCGTTTCGCACGGCTAACGCTTTCGTGAATTTTAAGGCGGATGATGTCCATGCCACGGGCTTTCCGTTTCGGTTTCAGGTGGCGGTGGTGCGTCCCACACTCTCGATGGTGGATGGCGATGAGAGCTTCTCGGTTTCGTTTGCCCGTGTGCTGTTGACGCCAACAGATGCGGGGCAGGGGCGCTACCGCGTGGAGTTGCCGCGTGAGGTGGAGGCGTTGTATGCCAAAAGTGGCGCTAGCCCAGAGCATTATTTTGTGAATGCGGATGTAGTGCCACAACTTAACCTGAGTGCGGCGGATGGAAAAACGCGCTGCGGCCCTATGGCGGGCACGCGCTGTGTGGATGTGGCGGCGGATGCACCGCTGATGAGCTATGCGGTGGGTTTTCCACCATCCATCACCCTCACCATGACCTTGAACGGTGAAAGCCGCACGGCGAACTTCAAACTACCATCCATCCCTGTGCCAATTTTCCAGCCCATTCCAACGCGTGTAGCAGGCTCGCTGCAAATATTTGTGGGTGTATTGCGCGAGGCACTAGTGTTCAAAACGCAGGTTCCTGAAGTAAATCAATAGCCGCTCGCGAGAATGTTTCACGTGAAACATTTTGCTTATAAATTAGTGGCTTACTGGTGGTTCTAAGCTGGGGTATACTCGCGCGTTTTTTTAATAGGCACGCACTTCAGGTGCGAAGCTTGGCTCATCGATTCCCGCAGTAAGGTGCACGGCGCGGGTGCTGTGGCGCGGTGTGGCGGAGCCATCTACCCATACCAGTGAATGTTTCAGCCAGTTGGCATCATCGCGATTTGGGTAATCCTCCCGCGCGTGCGCGCCGCGCGACTCGGTGCGTTTGAGCGCGGCCAGCATGGTGGCGCGGCCTTGGGCGAGGAGGTTGTCCGTTTCGAGCGCGTGGATGAGGTCGATATTCCATGCGCAATTTTTATCGGCAGTGCCCAGCTTTTCCTGCGCCAATTGTTCGAGCAGGTTTGCGCCGCGCGCGAGGTCGTCGCCCGTGCGATAAATGGGCGCGCACTCGCTCATGGTGGTTTGCAAGGTGCGGCGGAGGTTGTAGCTGTTGGTTGCCTTCGCGCTCATCATGCCATCCACCCGCGCGATGGCTTTATCCATCGACGCACTAGTTGCGGTTTGGATTTTGGATTCGGCCTTGATGTTGTTGGCCGCCCAATCGCCTGCATCTTTACCGAACACCACAAGGTCGAGCAGCGAGTTGCAGCCGAGGCGATTCGCGCCATGGCAGGAGTTATTGGCGGCCTCACCAATCGCCATCAGGCCGTGGACGGTGGATTCCGCGCCATCTGCGGCCACGCGGATCACTTGGCTTTGCACATTAGCGGGGATGCCGCCCATGGAATAATGCACGGTGGGTACCACGGGAATCATGGCCTTGCGCGGATCGAGCTTCATCAATGTTTCGCACAGGCTGGTGATGTAGGGCAGTTTTTCGGTGAAGATATCGGCTGGGAGGTGGCGAAGGTCGAGCCACAAATGCCCATCCGCCGCGCGGCCAGCGCGCATTTCCATAATCATGGCGCGGGCGATTACATCGCGGCTGGCAAGTTCCATGCTATTGGGAGCATACTTCTCGAGGAAGCGCTCGCCCAGTGCATTACGCAAATAGCCACCTTCGCCGCGCGCGCCCTCGGTGATGAGGATGCCACTGCCCGCGAGGCCAGTAGGGTGGAATTGGACGAATTCCATATCCTGCAATGGTAAGCCAGCGCGCAGCACCATAGCGTTGCCATCACCCGTGCAGAGGTTGGCGGCGGTGGTGGAGGCATAGACTTGGCCATAGCCACCCGTTGCGATGATGGTAAGCGGGGCGTGGAAGGCGTGGAGCGCTCCGCTCGCGATTTCTAAACATAAAACACCCACGCACGCGCCGTCATTGCTCATGATGAGATCGAGCGCGAAGAATTCGGAATAGAAGGTGATAGGGCGGTTGATGGCGCGCTTTAGCATGACTTGCATGATGGCCTGACCAGTGCGGTCCTCCGCCGCGGCAGCGCGGAAGGCTGGGTCGCCGCCATATTCAATCGTTTGGCCACCGTAAGGGCGTTGGTAGATTTGGCCGTGCTCGTCGCGCGTAAAGGGCACGCCCCAATCGGCCAGTTCGGTGATGGCACGTGGGGCTTGCTCGCACAGCCTTGCAATCGCGTCTTGGTCGCCCAGCCAATCGGAACCGCGCACGGTGTCGTACATGTGCCAGCGCCAATCATCCGGCCCGCGAGTGCCAAGCGCGGCGTTAATGCCGCCTTGCGCCGCCATGGTGTGGCTGCGGCGGGGGTCGACTTTACTAATCACACCGACGCGCAGGCCGCCTTCGCTGGCCGCAATGGCCGCGCGCAAACCCGCCCCGCCTGCGCCGATGATGGCGACGTCGAGTGTGTGGTGGGTGATGGGATAGCTACTCATCAAAACGCGTTTCTATGGTCAATTTCGGTGTCGTTCACGTCCTTAAAATCCTCGTGTAGCGCTGCTACACTGCGGTTTTAGTGGGCGTTCACTCCTAGAACTTGACTCATATAAACGCGTTTTTAGGCAATGACTAGTGGTAGGCTGCATAATTCGTCATTGCGGTGAGTGAGGGCGTGTGGCAATGCAATGCTATGCAATCACCCATCGACATTACTTCGCTATTAAGAACGGCGCTGGCCGAGGATATTGCCACGGGCGATATTACCTCGATTGCCACGATTCCTGTCGATGCGAGCGCCCGCTTTGCGATGAACGCGCGGTGCGAGATGGTGGCCTGTGGCTTAGCGGTTTTGCCCGAATTATTCGCGATGATCGATAAGGCAGTGGTGGTCGAAATCAAGGTAGAAGAGGGCACGAAGGTGCCTGCGGGAACCACACTAGCGACCCTGACGGGCCCTGCACGCGCGCTGCTTTCGGGCGAGCGGGTGGCGCTGAATTTGGTGCAACAGCTTTCGGGTGTGGCCACCCTGACGCGCCGCTATGTGGAGGCAGTTGCTGACACAAGCGCCAGCATTTTAGATACGCGCAAAACGGTACTGGGCATGCGCGTGGCGCAGAAATACGCAGTGAAATGTGGCGGCGGCACCAACCACCGCATGGGGCTTTATGATGCTGTGTTGATTAAAGACAACCACATTGCCGTGGCAGGCAGTGTGACAGCCGCAGTGAATGCCGCGCGGGCGCATGCGGCGGGCAAGACGATTGAAGTGGAGTGCGATACGCACGCGCAACTCGAGGAAGCGCTGGCCGCTGGAGTGGATAGTGTGCTGCTCGACAATATGAGTAACGCTGAATTACTGCAGGCCGTGGCCAAGGTGCGCGTGCATAATGGCAATGTGGGGCAGGCGGTGAAAACCGAAGCCAGCGGCAATGTAAGCCTAGAGACCGTGCGCGCGATTGCGCAAACGGGCGTGGATTACATCAGCGTTGGTAAACTCACGCACTCGGCTGTGGCCGTGGATATTGGATTGGATGAGGTTTAGAGACCTATGTATAGGGTGAGCAAAATCAGCGGTTTTTACATTAAGAAATTGATTTAGTATCATGATAAATAAAGATTAATTCTTTATTAAGTGTTTGCGGGCTATGATGGATGCTTGGAGCCACGCATGTTATACCCCCTGAACCAGCCATTTCGCGAAAACATCGAGAAAATCACCTTCAAGGTCGAGGGTGGTTACATGGCCAAGCAAAAAGGGGATTACGAGACATTATTTGGCCTCACGGCACCTAATTTTAATGCGAAAGCTGTGCGTGCCTACTTGAAGGAAATACCCGCGAAGGATTTTTCGCAATTTCCCAAAGTGGTGCATGATGAGCTGCTATCGATTAGTGAAGGTGGTAGCCCTAGCAAGCTGATGCAGCATATTGGAAGTATGTTGCAGCCGCAAACCAAAGCCATGGTGAAAGGCACCGACACGCCAACGCGCACCAACGAACGCCCACGAAGCGGCGCGACGAAAGAAGAACTTGCCTCGATTAATGTGGTGAAAGATTTTATCACTTTCCACTACGAGCGCGAGTACAGCACCAAATTTGGCTTTGATAAGCTTCCCGATAACGTAGCGTTCAAGAGCATGGACATTGCCATAAATAGCGGCGGTGGGCGCGCCACATGGGCGCTGGTCAAGGCCGCGAGCGAAGCTGGATTGCTGTCAAAAAAAGAGTTCGATGCCTATCCTTACGTAACTTCGGATGAGGCGGCCGACAAAAAGAATTTCGCCAACGGCGGCAAAGGCAGCGACTACACCAAGCATGCCAAGCGTATCACGACAGAAATTGCGCATAAACTGGAAGATGCCACGCCAGAGCAATTAGACAAAATGAATAGCAAAATGGACACGTGGCGACGGATGTTCTTTCATGAGCGTGCGAAAGATAGCCCCTATATTGCCAGCGTACTTGAAGGGTTAAAGCACCGGATTAATCAGGTTAATGGCGTGTTGCGCCCGAACGATGTTGGTGTGCGGTCAGCGCCTAAGCATACTGATGAGGCGCCGATTCAGGCGGCTAATGCTAAGTCCACGTCGCAGTCTCAGGCGGGCACATGGCAGGGACGCACCTATCCAGTGGCCGAGATGCCCACGCCACTATTGCAGACCGAGGCCCGCACAGCAGAAATTAAAAAAACCAGTCTTACCTATGGTCGTGTACTGCCACCCCCCATCAGCGAGAAATCGTGCGATAGTACTCCGCGTCCCGTCGTGGGATCGACGGCGATTGCGGCGCAAATGGTGGCGATGGATAGGGGTATCACCAAATGGGCCAACGCCGAGGTGGCCATGAAGTTGCCAGGGTATGAGGGCTTGGTGCGTTATAAGGTTGACCAAAAAACTTTAAAAATTGTTGAGATGGAAGAATTGCCACGAGGGGTGATGTGGAGCAATGGCAAAGGACAGCCTGCCTATACCAATCAGCCGATTGAGGAAGGCCCTGCGCCGCATACGTTGACGTGGCAGGATGAGCAGGGGCGTTTGGTGAATTTGCTGATTACCCCCAAGCTGAATGAGCAATTACGCGCAGTGAGTGTGGAGCATATGCCTTTCACGGGGACGCCGATTTTACCCGCATCGCTTGAGTTAGACTCCGCAGGGCTAAGTAAGCGCGCCAGTGTGGCTATTGATATTTTGCGGCACAAAAAGGGGGTCGACACCGTGATGGTGCGCGATGATACTACGCAAGAGAAGCTGCTGGTGAGCCCGCAGGTGCATTGTAATCTACCACCCAATCCGCGCAACGAGCGCGGTGGGCGCTAACCCCTACTAACGCAAATTAGCGGCAGCGGCGTTCATGCGTGCTTTGGCAACGCTGAGGCTGCTACGACGGCCAAGGCCGATTTGCTTCGCAAGGTTGCTGCGTACTTTGGCATAGTTGGGGGCAACCATAGGGTAGGTGGCGGGCAGATCCCAGCGTGCGCGGTATTGCTCGGGGCTCATGCCATAGGCCGTTTTGAGGTGGCGTTTCAGCATTTTTACGCGCTTGCCATCCTCAAGGCATACCAGATAATCGGCCTTCACCGAATCTTCGACCGAGACAACAGGCTTGCGGTTGCTGCCACCGGTTACATTGGTTGAATGCTGCGCGGCATCGGCACTCGCGAGGTTACGAAGGGTGGCATACACATCGCTCGTGAGGGCGGTGAGATTAAGCTCCTCGCTGCCGCGATTAGCAATATAGGCACTCACGATTTGAGAAGTGGCTGCAAGCAATACATCGTGGTTGACGGTAGCATTGGGCACATCGTTGGCATTGGTTGCCGCGAGCGCGAGCGTGCGTGATTTATTTTTCATGGTTGCTTGCCTTTGATTTGTAACGGGTTGCCGATATTGAATGGTTGTTCATATTATTTTTGTAGCGTTGCCAATTTACTAGTCGATGGATGTGTAAACGTCAAGTTTCCTTAATAACAACATCGAAAGACTTGCCCTTGGGCTCTAATTGGGCTTAGTTGCCGCGCGTATGCCAAGTGTATTAGAGAAAAAATGCCTCGAAAAAGGCCTGAAAATGACCGAACAACGGCGGGTTATCGCCCGTGTGTTGTCGAATGCTGATGACCACCCCGATGTGGAGGCATTGTTCGCTCGGGCAGTGGAAATTGACAATAACATAAGTATTGCAACGGTTTATCGTACCGTAAAGCTGTTCGAGGACGCCCATATCATCGAGCGCCATGATTTTGGCGATGGCCGCGCGCGCTATGAGGAAATGCCGGCAGAGCATCATGACCATTTAATTGATTTACGCAGCGGTAAGGTGGTGGAATTCACCAATGCCGATATTGAAAAATTGCAGGAAAAAATCGCCCGCGAACTTGGCTACAAGTTGGTGGATCATCGGTTGGAACTATTCTGTGTTCCGCTTGACGACAAGGCGAGTTAAGAAGGAAGCATGATTTTTGAAAATGTATTCGAGCCTATTCACGCGGGTCATCTTACCCTGAGATTGGCAGAAAACGAGGCGGATGTGTATGCCGCTCAGCGTCTGCGCTACCGTATTTTTTGTGAAGAAATGGGCGCCGTGGCCAACCTTGCCGTACAGCAGCAAAAGCGCGATTTCGACCAATATGACGAGGCGTGCTACCACCTGATCGTCATCGATAATAGCCGCGTGGGCGATGCGCGCGTAGTCGGCACCTACCGTTTGCTGACGCGCAGCAACATGGCAAAAATCGGCAGTTTTTACACCGAAACAGAATATAATATCGATACGATGAAGGCTCAGCCCATCGAGATCATGGAGCTGGGACGCTCGTGCGTGGAGCAACAATATCGCACGCGCTCCGTCATCCAAATGTTGTGGGCGGGCATTGGTGCGTTCATTGCGGCGAAGAACGTGAAGCTGATGTTTGGTTGCGCGAGTTTCCACGGCGTGAATGTGAAAGAGCATATCCACGCGCTTTCCTACCTCTACCATTACCACATGACGCCCGAGCAATACAGGCCCGTGGCGCTGCCCGCACATTATGTAAGTATGAATTTGATGCCCAAGGAAGAAGTGGTGCCACGTGCGGCGCTGGCGGTGCTGCCCCCGCTGATTAAGGGCTATCTGCGCCTGAATGGTACGGTGGGCGATGGGGCAGTGATTGATTATGCGTTCAACACTACGGATGTGTCGATCGTGGTTCAGACCGACCTGCTCAAAGCGCAATATGCTGACCGCTACATGCCTGAATAACGCTATGGATAGGCCAATGAATTCTTTCCCACAATCCCCGTTACGCGCCATCGTGCGAGCGGTTATCTTTGTAGCAATCGTGCTGGTATTGGTTGTGCCCGCATTCTTGCTATGGTGCATGACGATTGAGCGCCCGCGGGCGCGGATTGCCCAATGTTTCTACTTTCTGCTCGGGCGGGTGACAGGCCTGCAGATTACCCTCTATGGCGCGCCCGCAAAAGATAGGCCGCTGATGTTGGTGGCGAATCACTCAAGCTACCTCGATATTTTGGTGCTTGGCTCATTGATGCCACTTTCGTTCACCCCCAAAAAAGAAATTCGCAAATGGCCTGTCATTGGCTTTTTGTGTGTGCTGGCCGATAGCGTGTTCATCGAGCGCCGCGCAGCGGATATGCAGCGCGTGCAAAGCGAAATGGCGGCGCGCCTTGCCCACGGTAAGGTTCTCGCCCTTTTCCCCGAAGGCACCACGGGCGATGGATTTCATGTGATGCCCTTTAAGAGTGGTTTTTTGAGCCTTGCTGAAACGCATGACCTGCCTGTACAGCCCATAAGTATTGCCTATAAGTCGGTGGGTGGCATACCGCTCAGTGCCGCGACGCGCGACCAAGTGGCGTGGATTGGCGAGGCGACGCTGGTTGGGCATCTATGCCGCTTGTTCCAGTTCCCGAACGTGCAAATCGGCGTGACCTTCCACGAAGTGCAGCGCATTGCCAATTATGAGGATAGAAAAGCCCTCGCTAAATATTGCGAAAAAACCATCCGTGAAGGGTTGAACCAAGCATTGGAGGCGGCTGGTGTCACTGGTTGAAATCAACCCCCAATCCCACGATGTGCGCATTGAGCTGAAATATGCGACGAAGGATAATTTTACAGGCAAGCCCGTCTACCGCAAGGATGGGCGCTGCTATTTGAACACCGAGGCGGCGAAGCTGCTTACGAAAGCTGTCGAGCTGGCCAAAACGCAGGGCTACCGCTTCATTATTTACGATGCGTTTCGCCCGACCGAAGCACAATGGAAATTGTGGGAGCATACGCCTGACCCGCATTTTTTGGCCGACCCTGCTAAGGGCTCGCCGCACTCGCGCGGGGCGGCGGTGGATTTGGTGCTGTGCCGCTGGGACTGGACGGCGCTCGACATGGGAACCGCGTTCGATGAATTTCACCCGCGCTCGCACCATGGGCGGCTGGATATTAACGCCGAAGCACAGCGCAACCGCCTGCTGCTGATGGGGATTATGACCACCGCTGGCTGGGATTTTTATCGCAACGAATGGTGGCACTACCAGCTATTCAACGCCCGTGCGCTCTATCCGCTTTATAGTGATAAGGATGCGCCGACGCGGGTGATGGGGTAGTACTAGACATCCTTCCAAAACTGCCGTAAACCCGCGCGCATGCAAAGTTTGTTCGAGATTTTGGGGCTACCCGCCACCTTCGCGATGGATTTACCCGCGCTGGAGAAGGCCTATTTTGCCGCGCAACGCGCCACACACCCCGACCGTTTTATCGGCAAACCTGAGGCGGAGAGGGTAGAGGCTGTGCGCCGCTCGACGCTGGTGAATGATGCGTATGAAACCCTCAAAAACCCACTCACCCGCGCCGAGCATTTGCTGGAATTGCAGGGCATGGCGCCACTTGCCGATGATACGAAAGTGCCGCCAACCATTCTTATGGAAATGATGGAACTACGTGAACGTGTGATGGATGCAGGCGCCGATGGTGCGGCATTGGCGGCCATGGTCTCGGAAATTAAGGCGCTGGCAGCCGCGAATGAAAAAGCGCTGGCGGAAGCATTTTCGGTAGGCGATTTTGCGCGCGCGTCGAGCGAAACTATCCGCCTGCAATATTTGGGCAAGGCGATGGAAGAGGCGCATATGTTGATTTACCGACTGAAGGCGGCGCACGCACATGGTTAACTTGATACAAATTTATGAACCTGGGCAATCGCCACTGCCGCATGCCGATACGGTGGCGATTGGGATTGATTTGGGCACGACCCATAGCGTAGTTGCCATTGCCAGCAACGGCGAGGCCGAGGCCATCCACGATGCACATGGGCGGGCGATTATTCCCTCGATGGTGCAATATGTCGGCAAAAGCGCGATTGTGGGGCACGAGGCGCGCAAGGCTTATGGTGAAGGCGATAGCGGCGTGATTGCTTCCATCAAGCGCCTTATGGGCAAGGCCGTGGCCGATGTGGGCGCGGTCGCAGGGCAGATGCCTTATGATCTGGATATGGAATGTGAAGGCATGGTGCGCGTGAAGGTGGGTGACCGCGTGCTGACCCCTGTCGAAATTTCCGCCGATATTTTGCGCCACCTGAAGGACATGGCGAGTGATGCGCTGGGGCGCGAGGTGGGCAAGGCGGTGATTACCGTGCCCGCGTATTTTGATGATGCGGCGCGTGCCGCGACCAAGGATGCCGCGCGGATTGCGGGGCTTGAGGTGCTGCGCCTGATTAATGAACCGACAGCAGCGGCACTGGCCTATGGGCTCGACAGCCAAGCGCAGGGTGTGTTCGCGATTTATGATTTTGGTGGTGGCACGTTCGATATTTCCATCCTGAAGTTGGAAGAGGGTGTGTTCCAAGTGCTCTCGACCGCGGGGGATACGCAGCTGGGTGGTGATGATATTGACCACGCGATTGCCGCGAAAGTGATGGAAAAAGCAAAAACGAAGGTGGATAGCCTTAGCCCTGCGGAACTGGGCGAGTTGTTGGCGCTGTGCCGTGGGGCGAAAGAAGCGCTAAGTGCTGCCGCAACAACTGATATTGTTTGGAATGGGAGCCATTTACCGCTGGATTTGCCAACGCTGGAGCGCCTGATGGAGCCGCTGATTGCGCGCACGTTGGATTGCTGCGAGGGCGCGCTCAACGATGCGAAGCTGACCCCACACGCGATTCAAGGGGTGGTGTTGGTGGGCGGCAGCACGCGGATTCCGCTCGTGAAAGCGAAGGTGGAAGCGCTGTTTGGCAAAAAACCACTCGACACGGTTGACCCCGATTTGGTGGTGGCGTTGGGCGCGGCGCTTCAGGCTGAAGCCCTCACCAAAGGCTCGGAAAATTTGTTGTTGGATGTGACGCCGCTGTCGCTGGGGCTTGAAACCGTGGGCGGGATTGTCGAGAAGCTGATTTACCGTAATACGCCCATCCCCGCCGCCGTGGCGCAAGAATTTACGACCTATCAGGATGGGCAAACGGCGATGAGCATCCATGTGGTGCAGGGTGAGCGCGAAAAAGTGGCGGATTGCCGTAGCCTTGCGAAGTTTACGCTGCGCGGAATTCCCCCCATGGTGGCGGGAGCAGCGCGCATTGAGGTGCGCTTTGCACTGGATGCTGATGGACTGCTCACTGTGGCGGCAAAGGAACTGCTGACGAATACCGAGCAGAAGGTTGAGGTAAAACCCTCGTATGGCCTTGCGTTCGAGGA
>CAUJIC010000054.1 GCA_963205305.1 Pseudomonadota bacterium
TAATGGTAGCGGCGCATGAACTTAATGCCCGCCTCCACGGCCTCGGTGCCTGAGGAACAAAAAAAGACTGAATCCGCGAACGTTGCCTCCACCAGCCGCTGAGCGAACAGCTCCAGCTGCGGGGTGATGAACTGGTTCGAGCAATGCCACAGGTTCGCGCCTTGGCGCGTCAGAGCTTCCACTAAGTGCGGGTGGCTGTGGCCGAAAGCGTTGGTGGCAATGCCTGCCGCAAAATCGAGGTAGCGTTTGCCATCGTCACCAATCAGGTGCACCCCCTCCCCGCGCACCACGCGCACACCATTGCGGCGATAGATGGGAAGGTAGGGGGTGATGCTCATTACGACTTCAACCTCCACCCCAATTTGAACATGCGGTGGGCAGTTAGGAATAGCACAAGGTTAGCCACCGCAAGCACAGCCATGCCAAGCGTAGGGTTGCTATCGGCGCTGCCAATCATCGAGAAACGAAAGCCATCGATCATATAAAAAAATGGATTCGCGTGGCTGATATGCTGGAAGAATGGTGGCAAATCCTGAACCGAATAGAACGTGCCCGAAAGGAACGAGAGCGGCGTGATGATGAAGTTGGTCACCATCGCCACTTGGTCGGGCGTGTTACCGAAAATGCCCGTGATGATGCCAAGCAGCGAAAGCATCATGGTGCTCATTACCGCGAAAAATAGCAAATGAGGGATGGAGTGCAGATGCAGCGGCACAAAGAAACTCATGGCCAGTGCCACGGTGCAACCCACCATCAGCCCGCGCGTCATGCCGCCGAGCATCATGCCCAGTGTGAGTTCCAGAGCCGAGAATGGGGGCATCAGCCAATCGATAATCACGCCTTGCAGCTTTGCAATCATGAAGCTGCTGCTGGTGTTGGCGAAGGCATTTTGCACCATGGCCATCATGATGAGGCCAGGGGCAATAAAATCGACAAACGGCAAACCATGCACCACGCGCGCATTACCGCCCATGGCGAGGGCAAAAATAGCGAGGAAAATGGTGGTGGTAATCATTGGCGCAATCAGCGTCTGGTTCCACACTTTTAAAAACCGCCATGTTTCGCGCTTATACAGCGTCGCCATGCCTATCCAATTACCACTCATACTCATGCCTTTCGTGAAGGTGAGTGGTGTAGCGCAAATGCAGGGGGAATCAACGAGAAACTATGCCGCGAACTGGGTAACGGGCTGGACACGGTAGACTGTGTCGCTATTGCGCGCATAAAGCCCCGCCACCGCAAACTGAGCGCGGGCGGCATAGTTACCCAGCAGCGCCTCGTTGCGCACACGGATGGGCTCACCGTTGGGCGCAAGCAAAGTGGCGCTCACCGCCTCCCCGCTTTCATCCAGCACCTCGGCCTTGGCCTCGACCACGCTATTAGATACGGCGGTTTGATTGACCAATGCCGCCAGCGTAGCACGCAAAGTGTTGGCTGCCGCAGCTGCTTCATCGGCCACGCCTGCAAAAATTTCGGATTCCGCAGCAGGAGAAAGTTCGGGCTTGGGTTTTGCTAAATCAGCAAAGCTAGGGCGGCGCTCATCCAGCGCATCGCGGAATGCTTGGCGGTTGCGCTTGCCATTGTTGCTTTGTAGCGCGTCATCCACCGTAGTGGTGATTTGCGTTTCCTGAGGTATCAACGCGCCATTCGCACCCACTTTATATTGGTAGCGCGCCGTGATGGTCGTGCCGATCGCCAGTTTACCCTGCTCGGCTGCTTGTTTTAATTGCGCCGCAAGCACATCCTCAGCCTGACGCTCAGCCACGCCTGCGCGATCGACCGACGCGGGCGATACGACAAATGAAAGGACTGAGTTAATGCTGGTCATAGAGGCGCGGTTACCTTCGCTTAGAAGGGTGAGAAATGGAACTTTCTAGCTCACACACCGGGTTGGCTTAAACGCTGCCAGCCTCTATTGATAGGCTTAATGTAGGGAAACTCACAGCAAATATCAAGTGTTCTGATGCTTCACCCACAAAAAAGGGAGGCAAAATGCCTCCCTTTCCCGTTTTATGTTCCGTAAAGAACTAGCGGCGCTCCCCAAGGATACGCATCAGGTTCACGAACAGATAGATGAAATCCATGTACAGGTTCAGCGCACCCATGATGCTGGCGCGAGCCAAACCATCGGCCGAGTGCGATACGGTGTAGTAGATTTCCTTGATTTTCTGCGTGTCATAGGCAGTGAAACCCAACGCTAGCAGTACGCCAATGTAGGACATGGCAAGCTGCAGGCCCGTCGATTTCAACAGGAACATGTTAAGCAGCGAGACAATCAGCATCGCCCATGCGCCCACCACAAGGAAGGTGCGCCAGCTGGTCAGGTCGCGCTTGGTGGCGTAACCATACATGCTAAGCAAACCAAAGGTGCCCGAGGTGATGAACAACACGCGTAAAATGCTGGTTTGGGTATAGATTAGGAAGATGGAGAATAAGCTAAGCCCCATCAGCGCTGCATAGGCCCAGAAGGTAATTTGCAGCGTTTGCGTGCTCATGGTATGCAGCTTGAACATCATGAAGAATACCATGGCCAGTGGCGCGAACATGACCACATAACCAAGCCCCGAGATGCCCACAGCGCCATCAGCGCCTTGGGTCAGCATGCTGGCCAGGAATGCGTCCGACGTGCCTGCAAAATAGGCGATGATAGCCGTCAGCAGCAAGCCGCTAGCCATATAGTTATAGACCTTCAGCATGTAGCTGCGCAGGCCTTGATCCACCGTCGTGGTTGTCTGGCTTAGGCCAGTAACCTCAGGTTGGCGATCCCATGCACTCATTGTATTCCTCCGTAAAAGTTTGCGAGTATTGAATCTACGCCCAATACCCGAGTTATTATATAGGACATTGCCACCCCCTTGCAAGGGGAACAGGGGTGGCAAATAAGCAACATTTGCCAAGACACACTTAGAGGACATCAAGACCAAAAGAGTTCCAATTACTTGCACAATTTATAAAGATAGCGCCCAACCATGAAAAAAATCAAAAATAGTAAAAGGGCGATTAAAAATGACTGCAGTTCTACATACCCGCAGCTAACAGTGCGCTTAGACGGCACACACAGATGTAATTTGCCATTTTTATAAGGTTCATCGCTTACGTTAAAAGTTATCCAAACTGCAAATAGTCCCACAAAAAAGACAATAATTTTTGCTAAAAAAAACCTTATTTTTCTTAATATTTTCATAGCCTTACTACGCTCAGCATCGATATTTTCTTGAATCCGAGGTGGCATAGGTAGAAAAGCGATACTTGATACAAACATGCCCAAGCTCGCGATTCCAATAGCTAAGAGTGCATATAGAACTTCCATCTCTGTAACTTAATTCTTGTCAATCAGTAACACAAGCCCCTTGCAATCCCCCCATAACCGAGTTATAAGCCGCATCCCTTAACCTTTAAGGGAACGTTGGTACCGGGCGAATATGGCTGCCTTGGCGCCGCGAGTTTAACGGGCGCAAGCCCTTATTTATGGAGCACGAAATGCCAAAAATGAAGACCAAGAGCGGCGCTAAAAAGCGCTTTAAGCTCAGCGCGACGGGCAAGGTTATTGCTGGCCAGTCGGGTAAACGCCACGGAATGCGTAAGCGTTCGCAACGTATGATTCGCAGCGCACGGGGTACCACAGTTCTCAACGAATGTGATGCTACCTTTATCCGCAAATCATTCCTCCCCAACGGTTAAGGAGCAAACCCATGGCACATGTTAAACGTTCAGTTACCAAACGCGCCCGTCACCGCAAAATCCTTAGCATGGCTAAGGGCTACCGTGGCCGCGCATCCACCTGCTACCGCGTTGCTATCGAACGCGTTGAGCACGGTTTGCAATATGCTTACCGCGACCGCCGCAACAAAAAGCGCACCTTCCGCGCGTTGTGGATTCAGCGCATCAACGCCGCCGCGCGCGAGCACGGCTTGGTCTACAGCGAGTTCATGCATGGCTTAAGCCTTGCTGGCATCACGCTCGACCGCAAAGCATTGGCTGATATCGCTGTGCAAGATGCTGGCTTGTTCAAAGAACTCGCCAACAAAGCAAAAGCAGGCGCCAAGCAAAAGCCAGCTGCTAAAGCGTAAGCTTCAGTAGTGCAAAAAATGAAAAGGGCGGCCATCTGGTCGCCCTTTTTTATTGCAACCCGCGCTGCAGCCTCTAATAGTTCACCCCCATGACCGAACACAGCATCAGCAATTCCGAAATTAAAGACCTTGTATCGCAAGGGCTTGAAGCCGCGAGTGCGGCAGCCACCAGCGCCGCGTTGCAGGATGTGCGGGTGGCATATCTCGGCAAAAGCGGCCGCCTTGCCGCGCACCCCTATTTCCAGACCATTAAAGATGCGAACCCAGAGCAGAAAAAAATCATCGGCGCGGATCGTACTGCTGCCACCACCGCCCTCAACGCAGCGATTGATGCGCGCAAGGCGGAGCTAGAAGTTGCTGAGCTGAACGCCCGCCTCGCCAGCGAATTTACGGATGTCACCCTGCCCGCCACGCCTGCCCTTCGTGGCTCCATCCACCCAATCACGCAGGTGACAGAAGAACTGATCGCTATTTTTGCAGATTTTGGTTTTTCCGTGGCCGAAGGGCCCGAAATTGAAGACGACTTCCACAATTTCAGCGCGCTCAATATCCCTGAAAGCCACCCCGCACGGCAGATGCACGATACGTTTTATTTAAAAGGTGATGGCAAGGAGCCATTCCCCGTGCTGCGTACCCACACTTCCCCCGTGCAAGTGCGCACCATGGTGAGCCAAAAGCCACCCATTCGTATCATCGCACCTGGCACCACCTATCGCAGCGATTCGGATATGACACACACGCCCATGTTCCACCAAATCGAGGGGTTGGTAATCGAAAAAAACGTGCATATGGGCCACCTGAAAGGCTTGCTGCACGATGCACTCGCCGCATTCTTTGGCCTAGAGAAATTGCCGATGCGCTTCCGCGCCAGCTTCTTCCCATTCACCGAACCATCGGCCGAGGTGGATATCGGCTGCAAACGCGGTAAGGATGCGCTGGTGATTGGTGAAGGTTCCGATTGGCTCGAGGTGGCTGGCTGCGGCATGGTGCATCCGAATGTGCTTAAAAATTGCGGGCTCGACCCCACGGAATGGCAAGGATTCGCTTTTGGTTGCGGCATCGAGCGCCTTGCCATGCTGAAATATAACATCCCCGATTTACGCACCATGTTCGCAGGCGATGTGCGCTGGCTGAAACATTACGGCTTCAACGCGCTCGATATTCCGTCACTCATTAAAGGAGTGGCGGCATGAGTCATTGCATGACATGCGTGAGTTTATTGAAGGGGAATGCGTAATGAAATTCCCTCTTTCACTCCTCAAAATGTTCCTAAAAACCGACGCGTCGCTCGAGCAAATTGCCGCGACGGCGACCGCTATTGGGCTAGAGGTGGATGGTATTGAAGACAAGGCAGCCGAGCTGAAACAGTTCGTGGTGGCCGAAATTCTGCATGCTGAAAAACACCCGCAGGCCGACAAATTGCAAGTGTGCAAGGTGAAGGCAGTGCAAGGCGAACTGCAAATTGTGTGCGGTGCGCCGAATGCACGCGCGGGCATTAAAGTGGCGCTGGCAAATATTGGCACCATCATCCCCACCAACCACATGGAAATTAAAAAAGCCGCCGTGCGCGGGGTGGAAAGCCAAGGCATGATGTGCTCCGCGCGCGAGCTGGGCTTAGGTGAAGACCATGCGGGTATTATCGAACTGCCGCTTGATGCCAAAATTGGCGACAGCATTGTGGATGTGATGGGCTTGGGCGACCCTGTGCTCGACCTCAACATTACCGCCAACCGTGGTGATTGCATGGGCGTCTACGGCATTGCGCGCGACCTTGCGGCGGCTGGCTTGGGCACCCTCAAACCACTAGAAACACCAACCTTCGTGCAAACGAGTGAAACCTACCCTATCCGCATCGACGATACCGATGGCTGCCCAGCATTCACTAGTTGCATCATTCGCGGCGTTAAAAACGGTCAATCACCCGAATGGATGCAGCGTATCCTCGCAGCTGCGGGCATGCGTCCTATCTCGGTGCTGGTGGATATTACTAACTTCGCGACGCTTGCGAATGGCCGCCCCGCGCATGTGTATGACATCGCCAAACTTAAGGGTGGCATTGTGGTGCGCTGCGCGAACGAGGGTGAAGAAATCCTCGCGCTGAACGATAAGACCTACCGCCTCAGCCCGCGTGACTGCGTGATTTCGGATGATTCGGGTGCGATTGGCATTGCTGGCATTATGGGTGGAAAATCCACTGCGGTTGATGAAACCACCAACGATATTTTGCTTGAAGTGGCCCTCTTCAACCCCGAGCGCATTGCAAAAACTGGCCGCGCATTGCAGATTGATTCCGATGCGCGCAGCCGGTTCGAGCGCGGCGTTTGTTCGGGTATCGAGGTAGGCGCGGCATTTATCGCCAACTCCATTCTCACCCTTGCTGGCGGTGGTGCAGGTGCACTGACCCTCACGGGCGAAATCCCCAAACGCAAAATCGAAATTCCGTTCGATGCGGCAAAACTTAACGCCCTTATCGGCCTTGAGGTTCCTGAAGCACGCCAGCGTGAAATCCTTACATCCCTTGGCTTCCGCGACCATGGCGAGCACATGCACCCCCCCACATGGCGGCATGATTGCAGCCAGCCAGCCGACCTTGCCGAGGAAGTGCTCCGCATTGTCGGTTACGATGCGATTCCGTTGGCATCCTTGCCCAAACCCACCGCCATCAGCAAGCCAGCGCTTGATGGTGACCAAGCCCGCGTTAGCAAACTGCGCCGCGCGGCCGCTGCCCGTGGCCTACACGAAACCTACAGCTGGGGATTTTGTTCCGAGGAGCAAGCCGATGCGTGGACATTCGGTGGTAAGCATATCGAAGCACTGGAACTGCTGAACCCCATCAGCGCCGATTTATCGGTCATGCGCCCAAAAATCATGCCGCACCTTATCGAGGCAGTGAAAAACAATCTCGCGCGTGGGGTGAAGGATATTGCCCTGTTCGAGCTTGGCGCGGTGTTCGAGGATACCACGCCCGCAGGCCAAAAAACCATGATCAGCGGTGTGCGAGTTGGCAATGTTGCTGGCACCCACTGGGCACAAACTAAACCTGTCGATGTGTTCGACGTTAAAGCAGATTTGTTCGCGCTGCTCGATGCGGCAGGCATCAATACCGCGCAATTGACCATTACCACAGGCTGCGATGTGCCATGGCTGCACCCAAGCCGCAGCGGTTTTGTTGGCCTTGGCCCCAAAAACACCCTTGGCGTCTTCGCCGAACTTCACCCTGCGCTACTGAAGCAATTTGGGGTCGAGGTGCCGCTCTATGCCTTCACCTTGTTTGTTTCGTTGTTACCCGCCGTGAAAGCCACCAAACGCAAAGCACTGACCACCTCGGATTTCCAATCCGTCACCCGTGATTTTGCGTTTGTCCTCGATGAAAAAACCGCCGCTGCCGACCTGCTGCGCGCCGTTCAATCCGCTGAGAAAACTCTGCTGCGGGATGTGACAATTTTCGATGTTTATCAAGGCAAAGGCGTGGCAGATGGCAAAAAATCCATTGCCCTTACCGTCACCTTACAGGCCGATGACCGCACCCTGACCGAGGCCGAAATTGAGGCCACCAGCAAGGCTGTCATTGCCAGCGCTATGAAAATTGGCGCAGTTCTTCGCTAAAACGCCATTTTTTATTGATTACCTAATCATACAAAAAACCTGCGCTTTAACGGGTTAACCCCCTTAATTGTCACAAAACCTTCATAAAACGTGAATACCCATTGTGGTACATTGAAAGCATGGGAAAGCCTATTCATTCCCATGCAAAGAGAGTCAATGAACAAAACTGAACAGAAAAAAGTAGCGGAAGATCCCGTCATCTCGCCTCTCGCCAACGAGAAGACTTACGGCGAGCGCGTCTACACGCGCGTCTTCGATTGGGGACTAAATTATTGGGCGAACCTTCTTGCTTCCGCTGGTTTTTCGCAGTGGGCGTCGAACAGTACGAAAGAAATTAAAATTTTTGGCTTTGATAAAGCTGCCCCACGCGTGCTTCAGGAGAAACTGGGTGACTGGATTTCTAAACTCTCGCTGATGAATGGTTATAAAGAGCGCCAAATTGCAAAACATGGCCTCGAAGATGGAATGAAGTTTGTTAGTAAGCGAGGCTTTGCGATGGCCGAGTCTCTCACCTTACTTGTACCTGGATTCGCGGTGATGATTCCAAGCGTTTGGCTTGGTGCAAAAATCAAGCCTATGTTTGTAGAGTGGTTTAATAAACGTCATTATGGCGATGATGCGATGGAAGACCCGTCACTTAAAGCTCGTCATCAAGCCATCCGCGCAGAAGAGCAACCAACCTTGCTGGGCACTGTTGTCGCACGTTTGGGTACGGTGGGCGCTGTACAGCTCAGCGCTAAACTTATCGGTAGCGAAAGCAATACCATCAACTGGATAGGTGAAAAATCGAATATTGCTTCGCTGAAAAAATTTAACGGAATTAATCCAGCTGCCGAGACCATCGGAGTTGGACTAGGTAATTCACTGCCAGCGTCCATCAAGCAAACCCTCAATGCTAAAGCAAGTAAATGGGGGCTATCTTGGTCGAACCAGCAAATGAAGATCGGCAAAACTGGCACCTATGATCAGACTGCACAAGATCTCTCGAAATATATCGCGATGGATACCATGTATACTGCCGTTTCTGCTGGTACAATTCGTCCTTTCTTGAAGCTACTTCGTCACATCCCTGGCATGTCGCACAAACCAAAAGTCGCGGCCAACTCACCAACGTTTGATGGTGAAAAAGTGAAAGTGCCCACCAACCGCTACGCCGATACGGTTCCATTGGACGCACAGCCAGAGCCAGTCGCGCTGAGCAAAGCAGTACCTATAGAGTCGCCAAGCAATAAAATTAGCCACATCACCCAGCACAATACAGTTGCGGCGAATGATGAGCGCCACGTCATTCACGCATAAAGGAACCACACACGAATCAATGACCCAATCGCTTAACAGTTCAAACCACGAGCACGATACGCGGGGCAACCACGCATCGGCAGAAGCGATAGTTGGAAGCAATGTTACCGCAGCCGATAAGCAGCAACATCTGCAATCTTCAATCCAACTTGAACCCACCAAGCGTAGCAAAACTTGGGGCGAGCGCCTATTTGATATCACCACCTATGGTGGGTTTGCGTTGGTGGGAAATGAAGTAACAGCTACAGCAATTGTTAAACAAAAAGATAAATCAAACTTCATCGGCAAGGCATACCGCACATGTGATAGATTTTTTAGAGGATTAGGGAATGAAGGCGAGCTTCCCTATTTTCATGAGCGATTCACCAAAATTAGTTTTGCTATTCTTGGCGGATTCGTCATGGTTCCGTTTGTAAAAATGTTAGAAGATAATAAAGGCCGCTTAGTGCGTTATGCCGATAAAATTTTATATGGTGACAAAGCCAAGACTGATCAAGAAATCGTCAAAAAACACGAGGAAATGGATAATGCACCCAACCAAACATGGGGCTCGCTTGGTAAAGGCCGTGTGCTCACCGTTGCTGCGGCATACGCGGTTGATTCTACCGTTAACTGGAATGACGGGCTTAGCGCTAGATTACTTAAAGGCACGCGGTTTGAAAAACACGCGAGCTTGGAACATATGAGTGATATCGCTGCAAACAGAGTTTACAAGCATTTAACTTCCATTCGCAACAATACACCAAAAGCACCACCTATACAGAAGGAATCACTTGAACTTTTATTCGGCCTTGGCACGTTGAGCGCCACGCTGACTGTACTCTTTTATGCTTCATCGAAAATCTTTGCGAAAAAGCACGAGGAAAAACTGGAGCGCCGCTCGCAAGGATTGCCTTCCACAGTAGGCAATACTCTGCGCGACGACGTTGCGAATGAAGCAACCACCGCGACAGCGCCCACCAACGCGAACGAAGCACCTAGCGCAAAGGTGACGGGTATCACCCGTGAGGCAACGCTTAGCCAAGCTCAGGCTGAATTGGCCGCTAGCCACTAGCAATAATGCTCGACAGCATCACGCGTCGGCGATAATCCTCGCTTCATGCAAACCAACACCGAACTACTCCCCCATTTTTGGTATGTCGCCACGCCAAGCCACACGCTAGCGCGCGGTGCCATGCTGCCTGTCACGCTGCTTGGCCAACAAGTGTTGCTACTACGCGATAAGGCTGGCGCGGTAAGTGCTCTCAAGGATTTCTGCCCCCACCGCGGCATTCCCCTGCGCCACGGGAAATTCGATGGTTGCGAGGTAGAGTGCTGCTATCATGGTTGGCGCTTCGACATGGCAGGCACCTGCACCTCAATCCCCTCGCTGCTCGAAGACGATACAATGGACGTGCGTAAAATAAAAACGGGGCATTTCCCCTGTGTCGAGCAAGATGGCCTGATTTGGGTCTACCCCGCCACGCTAAGCGAGCCTGCATCGCCGCCGCCTGCCATGCCTGTTGCCATGCCACGCGGCTTCACCCATGTTACCTCGGTTGCCATGCCTTGCCATGTCGACCACGCCGTGATTGGGCTGATGGACCCTGCCCACGGCCCCTTCGTGCATCGCAGCTGGTGGTGGCGCACGGCCAAATCCATCCACGCGAAATCGAAGCAATTCGCGCCGCGCCCGTTTGGGTTTGCCATGGTCAGCCACAAGCCATCGAGCAATTCGCGTGCTTATAAAATCCTTGGCGGCGACCGCACGACCGAAATTCAGTTTCAGCTTCCGGGCTTGCGTAGCGAGCATATTACCATAGGTAACCACCATGTGCTGCTGCTCACCGCGCTAACACCGATCGATGAAACCAATACGGTGCTGCATCAATTTGCCTACACCTCGATTCCGCTGGTGCGCGCCCTCTTCCCCATCCTCAAAATCTTCGGCCGCGCGTTCATCAAGCAGGATCTGGATATTGTGGTGAAGCAGCAGGAGGGGTTACGCACCCACCACGCGCCCCTGATGCTCATCGCCGATGCGGATACGCAGGCCTTGTGGTATTACCGACTGAAAAAGGAAGCCCTCGCCGCTGCCGCCGAAGCGCGCATATTCGAAAACCCTCTGAAAGAACGCACCTTGCGTTGGCGCAGTTAATTCGTGAGCGCCATTTCCACCACCATTCTTGCATTCAGCATGTCGGCCGATGCCTTTGCGGTGGCGCTGGGTAAAGGTGCGGGCATCCAAAAACCACGCTTTCGCGACGCATTCCGCAGCGGCCTTGTTTTTGGCGTGGTCGAGGCCATCACCCCCATCCTCGGCTGGTGTGCAGGACTTGCCGCCAGCCGCTACATTGCCCAATTCGACCATTGGGTGGCCTTTATCATCCTTGGCATCGTCGGCGGCAAATTACTCTACGAAGCGGCCTACCCCGATGAAGACGCTGTAAAGCCTGAGCGCCATGGGCTTGGGCTGCTCATCATCACTGCCATTGGCACCAGCATCGATGCGCTAGCCGTGGGCGTTACACTGGCATTTTTATCCGTCAATATCTGGCTCACCGCTGCAGCCATTGGTGCCGCCACCACCCTCATGGCCACCATTGGCATCATGCTGGGTCACGCTATCGGTAGTAAATATGGGCGCTGGGCAGAAGCGGCGGGCGGCCTTTGCCTGATTGCCATTGGTAGCCATATTTTACTGAGCCATTTGGGCTACCTTTAGGCCAAACCATCTAAAATTTTAGTGTTTTATAGCACTAGAAAATGTCCCTATTTTAGTGTAAGTTTCCTTACCGTTTCACCTTTAACGACAGAGATATATCATGAAATTACTTGCCCTCGCGATTGCTGCAGCTGCGCTTGCTTCCACCCCCGTATTGGCCCGCGAGCATGGCGGTGGTGACCACCGCCCCGCACGTGCGGAAATTCGCAAAGATACCCGTGAAATTCACCAAGATCGCCGTGAAATTCATCGCGATAATCGCGAAGTTCATCAGGATCGCAGAGATTTGCGCCAAGAGCGTAAGGCTGGTGGTGACTTGAAGGATGAGCGTCAGGCACTGCACGAAAGCAAGCAGGAGCGCCATGAGGATCGCGTGGAACTCCGCGAAGATAAACGCGAACGCCATGAAGACCGCAAAGAACTGCGCGAAGATATCCGCGAGCACCGTGAAGATAAACGCGAAGCACACAAAGAGCGCCGCGAGGACCGTCGCGAAGCATTAAAGGAGCACCGTGACCATGGTGCACCTGCTGCAGCCCCAGCCGCTGGCGGGGATGCACACTAGTCCGCTTGAATCTAGACCTGAAAAAGGGAGGCATTGCCTCCCTTTTTTATGCGTGGCCGCTTCAGTAATATTCTGCTCGACCCACGCAAAAAACCTTGCTATATCCCGCCCCTCGCGCCCACAGGTGACGTAAATGCCAGTCATCACGGCACCTAAGCGCAAAATTAGCCACGAGGAGCCACTCCCTCGCTGGTCGTGCGGACAGGTGACCGAGTGGTTGAAGGTACCAGTCTCGAAAACTGGCATAGGGGCAACTCTATCGAGGGTTCGAATCCCTCCCTGTCCGCCACACATTGAGTTACAGAGGCTCTCTCTCCTCTGATGCGGTTGCTGTAAGTGCCGCTGTGTGCCTTGTTCAGCGAGGTCGGCTGTTCACTAGCCGCTATGCGGATGGGGTTTGTAATGGGCTGCAGAGAGGCGTTTCTCTCTGAGGCTGTTCACTCGGAAAAAAATGGTGACGTTAAAAAATCCATTCAAAATCAATGGGCGCAAACAGCACTGTTTGTAACTTCATGTGGGTGGCAGATGCATGTGCGAATAATCTCTGCGGTGACCTACACAATGCCAAAATACTCACGCTGCTCATTCCAGTCGCTTGGCATTTTGCTGACATCGGCAAGGTTCATATGCTTAGGCTGCTTGCCGTCAAGAATCAAATCGATGATATCAGGCGCAAGCAGTGTCACCTTCATCACCCGCGAAACATACGAGCGTGGCAAGCCTGTTTTGTCGGCGATGATATCGTGGTTGAGGGTTGGGTCTGATGCCAGCATTTCCTTCCACTCAAACGCACGGCCAAGGGCTTTGAGGAGCGATTCTTTGTTGGCGGGTGATTGATATTCACTGGGGATGGCGTCGGGCGCAATAATGTATTTGCGACCACCGTGGCGTTTGAAACTGATGGGGATATGCACCGTGATAGTGCCATCGTTATTAGTGACGGAGCGCTGATTTTCCGTAATCAGTTTAATGTTTCTAGGCCCGCCTTTTACAAGTGAGTTGCTCATATACATCCATGATGCCGTTAGGTTGATAGGTAATGGTTACGCCGCTCAGACTCACCTGAATCCGTTTGACGATCAGGTGCATGATGCGGTTCTGTTCGAGCGGAAAGAGCTGATCCCAAATCTCGTCAAACTGCGCGAGAGCCTTACGCACCTCTTCGACGGTGATGTTGGGTTCATGCATCTGCGCACGCTGGTGTGTGCGGTGAATCACTTCTGGCGCTACAAAAAACTGACGCAGTTGGCCGATAATGATGGGCTCAATTTGTTCGGCAGCGACCGAGCGGACATCCACCGATTGGTAACCATGCTTGATGGCGCGCGTGCTGACGTAATAGCGATAACGCCGCCGCTTGCTCTTGCCCCCATCAGACGGAGTCATCGCCCATCCTGCGGAATCGAAGATGATCCCGCGCAAGAGATACGGAGCATTTTTGGGTTTGGTATCAAGCGTGCGGGGTTTGGCATGGCGGCGTTTTTCAATCAAAGCCTGCACATCATCCCACACTTTCTCTGAAATAATGGGCTCGTGCTCCCCCTGATGATGCTCGCCTTTGTGGCTGATAATGCCTTTAAAGATGGGGTTGCGCAGGATGCGTATTACCACATTCGCGTCTATCTTGCCTCCTTGCTTCTTGTTACCTGTTTGGGTCGTCCAGCTTTTGGTGCGGTAGCAACGCTCATCCAGTTCATGTAGCAGCCGAATGGTGGAACCATGCCGCAGGAATTGTTCATAAATGAAGGTGATGATTTTTGCTTCCTGCCGATTCACCACCAATTTACGCTCCACCACATCATACCCCAGCGGTGGCGTGCCGCCCATCCACATGCCTTTGCGTTTGGAGGCAGCAAATTTATCACGGATGCGCTCACCCACCAGCTCGCGCTCAAACTGTGCAAATGAGAGCAGCATGTTGAGTGTGAGTCGTCCCATCGAGGTGGTAGTGTTGAAGTTTTCGGTGACGGACACGAATGTCACGCCGTGCTTATCAAAAATCTCTACCAGCTTGCTAAAATCAAACAGGGCGCGGGTGAGTCGGTCCATTTTATAGACTACGATCACATCCACCAGCCCTTGTTCTACATCCGCAAGCAGGCGCTTTAAGCCGGGTCGCTCCAGATTCCCGCCTGACCAACCACCATCGTCATACCGCTTGTTTACCAACACCCAGCCCTGTGATTGCTGGGCGTGGATATAATGCATGGCGGCATCGTACTGCGCATCCAGCGAGTTATACTCCATCTCCAACCCTTCCTCATTGGATTTTCGGGTGTAAATGGCACAGTTTTTTTTGATAAGCGGCTGGGTCATCCCTTCCTCCTGAGCCCAAAAAACATCGGGCCATTCCAATGCACCCCCGCAATATGTGAGGCCACAGCAGTAAGCGACTTCCACACCCTGCCATTATATTCAAATCCGTCTTTTATAACCTTCACGCGATGCTCCACCCCACCATGCTCGCGTACTAACACAGCACCAATAGGCGGTTTTCCAGTATCACGGGGTTTGAGGGGGCTGCCTGTGATGAGATTCTCACGTAGCTGCTGAAGGCGGCGTTCAGTTTCATGGCTGATGCCACCATAGGTGAGTGTTTGAATACGGTGGGCAAGTCGTGATTCCAGGTAAGTACGGTTCATGGTGGGTGGCTCCCCGTCCATCAGCTTTTTCCACTTGTCACGCAATTCACAGGCATTCATTGTTTTGAGTGCGGCAAGCTCCGCTATCACATTGTTTTTCATGCGCTATCTCCTTCGCTGATTGTAGCGGCATGAACGCTCTGGTCAGGCGAAGAGTCCAGCAGAATGTCTCTTAATCTGCGATTCTTCTTGGTATGCTTGGCTTTGAGGCGCAGCAGCCCCTCCGATAAAATATCCGCAACCTCCTCGATGCGTTGTATTGCCGTCATATCATCAGGAGAACGCGCCATATCACTCCTCCATTTTGCTACCGGAGAGTTTAGCAATGGCCTTGAGTGCGACATACACCTGATCGTAATGCGCGGGTGCAATCTTGGCGATTAAGCGGATGAAGCGTATAGTGGGTGTCGGCACAGACTCAGGAGAATAATAGCGGTCGCGCTGAGGAAAAAAGAGAGTGATCGATACATCAAACGCCTCCGCGAATTGAAACAGCTTTCCCACCGAGAGACGGTTAAGGCCATGCTCATATTTTTGTACTTGCTGCGGCGACATTTGCATTTCGTCAGCGAGTGCCTTTTGAGTAAGCCCCGTGGTGGTGCGAAGGATTTTAAGCTGTCGCGCCGCATACTGGTTGATGTCATTTTCATCAATCATGGCTGCCTCCATCCACTTTGCAGCTGGGATAGACCCATTCAGGGATGCAGATGCCGCCTTCGCAGCACCCGCTGATCCAGTTGATGATCAGCCAGTCGAAGAATAAGGCGAACAGCATCAGAAAAAAGCTGGCGATGATGAGGTGGAGGGCTTGCTGCCATGTCAGCCGAGCGAGCCATTGTTGCAATTTATCTCTTATACGCATAGGTGATTTACCTCCCATAAAGTTGCCTATGGGTAGGAGTCGGTAGCAGATAACGCAATTATTTGTCTATAGAAAAATTGCGTTAGAAGAAAATATTTTGCTGATAATACAGTGGTTTATTGCCGCTGCGGCAAAGAATGAGGCTTAGGCGCGTTTGATGTGGAGAACGGGGTGTGCTGCAAGAATTTTTACATCCATCATCAGCGTTCCACCTTGTGGATGCAGGATATAATGACCTTCCCTACTTCCCTTGGAAACCCAAGCTAAAAGCCGTTCACCGCGCTTCTTGGTGTCGAGCGTCAGGATGCATTCGCGGTCAATGAATAGCCGCTCATTAGCCTGTGGCACGCCGTCAAAATACAGCAGATCGTTTGCGCCATGATACGGCACAAGGTCAGAGGTCTTGATTTTGAGCGCCTCAGCGGTATCGGGAAGGCCAGAAATGGCATCCACGGTCTCGCGCTGTTTTTCTGGGATTTCCTTGATGAAGGTTTTGTATTTGACGAAGCCGGTGATGGGGGTGCTTGGCATATCAAGTTCAGACGCATCCAGCGCTTCATGCTTGCAGCCGAGTGCTTTGGCGAGCAGCGCACGATACTTTTCAAAGCCTTCCGTCTCGCCCGTCTCAATGCGATTGAGGGTGGAGGCTGGGATGCCGATCATATCGGCCAGCCGCTTTTGTGTGATATTCCGCCGTCTGCGGAGATATGCGATGTTGTTTGTGGTCATAATTCCGCTTTTTACCGCAACGGCAAAATCCTGTCAAGCCCTTAGCGGAAAAATCCCATTGACAGAAAATTGCATTTGGTGCGAATTAGTGGTCATGAAATTGCACCATTGGCTCAAATTAGTGGGAATGAAGCAATCCGAACTCGCACAGATGGTCGGCTGCTCGGTCTCGACCATTAATCGGCACATCAAGCATGGGCGGATTTTAGACCCGGACGTGGTGGTGCGGATTTATTTCATCACGATGGGTGCGGTTCGCCCCGATGATTATTACGACCTTGAAAATGTCCCACCCGATGTGCGTGCGTTGCTTGACCCCAAATATGGTCTGCGTGAACGCTTCCTGCCAGCGAAAGTGAAAACGGATGCAGCATGACCGACGAACGCCAACCACTCTCTCCCCGCAGGAAGAACCAGACCATTGAGCTGGCGTTCGAGGGTGTGCGCTATCAGATTACCATCGGCTTTTATCAAAACGGACGCATTGGTGAAGTGTGGTTGAACGGGCCGCGCCCCGACAGCGCACTCTATCATATCACCCAAGATGCGTGCGTACTGATCTCACATCTGCTGCAGCGTTTTGTATCACCCCACACGCTGTTTGATTCGCTGCCGCGCGCGCCGGATGGATCGTCTGCGTCGGTGATCGGCGCGATTATCGAGCTGCTTATGTCGCTTCCCGAAGCGGAGGCACCATGACCAAACACTTCTTCATGCCGTTTTATACCGAGGCGTATCTGGCCGATACGCAGCATTTATCGCTCGAAGAGCAAGGCGCTTACATGCGCCTTTTATCCTTTATGTGGATGCGTGGTGGCTATCTGCGCGACGATGATAAAGAGCTGGCACGGCTGCTCGGTCTGCATGTGAATAAGTGGGTGAATATGCGCAAGACCCTGGAGGGGTTTTTGCAAAAACACCCCCCCGGTCTGCTCACTCAGAAGCGTTTAATCCATGAGTACCAAAAGACCGAGTTGAAACGCGAGAGCAAACGGCAAAGTGCCCATGCCAGATGGCAGGGTGAATCCAGTAAAAACAATCACATCGCTCATGCGAGTGCATCGGTTTCGCATATGCAAAGTGGATGCGAACCATCACTGTTCGCAGATGCGGGTGCAGATGCAAACCACATCGCTTCGCATATGCTATCTATATCTATAGTTAAAGATATTAGATCAGATAGGCAGCGCAAAAACTGTGGACAACTCGTCCCCAGCATCAGCGAACAGGAAGTTTCTGTCTTCACCAATCGGCTGGTGGGCATCTTCAACCAGCACAAGCTGCAACCGCCCAATGACTATTGAAGCAGGAAAACCCATATTGGGCATTTGTCTTGGCGCGCAGCTCATTGCAGCTGCGTTGGGTGCAAAGGTTTCTTCCATGCCACACAAGGAAATCGGTTGGTTTCCAGTTGCCACAACCGACGATGGTGCTGGTCACCCCATATTGAATGGCATTAATTACGCAATGGATGTGTTGCATTGGCATGGAGATCGGTTTGAAATCCCTGCGGGAGCACTCCATTTAATGAGTAGTCGTGCCTGCGACAACCAAGCGTTTGTATATGACAATCACGTGCTTGGATTACAGTTTCACTTAGAAATGGATGAACCCGCTATACAAGAAATCACATCCGCGTGCGGCCATGAGCTGATTGAAAGCGCAACCGTGCAATCCGCTGCCACACTGCTTAAACGTGCGGCAGATTTGAATACCAGACGAGTTTTATTTCAACTTCTGGATACCTGGCAAGTTGCCTGAGTTCTACCCAAACAATATCTTCCCGCCTGCGACGACCAGCACTACCGCAAGCATAGTGCGGATACCGGGGATGGTAAGGGTGCGTGTGCCAAGATGGGTGCCAATCAATCCGCCGCCAAGTGCGGCAATAGCCCATAACGGAAGTGCTGAGGGCAATGCCTGAACCGATGACAGATTTCCGAGCAGACCCGCAATAGAGTTCACCAGAATAAAGCTGGCGGATATTCCCGACACCTGCCGCGTGGGAGCCCAGCTCATAAATAACAACAATGGGCTGAGGAAAATACCGCCGCCAGTTCCACTTAATCCCGCGAGCAAGCCAAGCCCTGTTCCTGTTGCGAGCGATGCGGCTAACTTCGGTTTTCTGGATTGTCTGTCTTGCTGGGTGGATTTTTTAGCGGTACGCACCAGCTGGAATGCTGAGATCAGCAACACTATGCCGACAAGCGGTTTATAAAAAGCAGCGGGAACATGAATCATACCGCCGACAAACGCAGCGGGGATGGAGGCCACTACGAAGGGTATCAGCAGCTTAACGTCATTCTGGCCTGCGCGGGTGTAGCGATAGGTTGCGAGCGTTGCCACAAGCACATTCAGCGCAAGAGCGGTCGGGCGCATGGTTTCCGGCG
Organism: Pseudomonadota bacterium; assembly: GCA_963205305.1. GTDB lineage: Bacteria > Pseudomonadota > Alphaproteobacteria > Rickettsiales > UBA3002 > QFOX01. Next base: position 18,868 of record CAUJIC010000054.1, read on the forward strand.
CAAGCCCGAACAAGGCCATCGCCGCCAGATAGCCCGATGCTCCTGCATGACCCACGCTGGAATAAAGCGTAGCGGCAATAAAAATCAGGGCGGTAAGAATGAGTTCTTCTGGTGTCATGGTGTTTCTTTTATGTTTTCTCGTAGGCTATAGTGCATGGCGGCACAAAATAAAAACTGATGCAGGTCAAATGCAAGCCCCCAGAATCGACTAATTTATCGCCATGACACACTATATCATCAGCCTTACGCTACTCTTTTTATCACATGCGCTACTCTCATGGCCGCAGGTCAGAACAAAGCTGGTCGGCTTCTTTCCCAAACCAGTTTTTTATACGCTGTATTCCGCTATTTCCTTGGCCGCATTGTTTGCGGTGATTCACAGCTACCAGCAGTTTGATGACTATATCCCGCTCTATGAGCCGGTATTGGCCATAAGGCCATGGGTCGTTGCTTGCATGCCGATTGCCTTTTTCTTTATGGTTTGCCGCATTAGCTCGCCATACCCAAAAACATCGGTACCATATGGTATTTACCGCGTCAGTCGCTTTCCGGGAAGCGTTGGGATTGTACTATGGGCGTTGCTACACCTCTTAAGCGTTGGGGATACAAAACGCGTCCTGCTGTTTGTGTGCATGATTGTCATTGCGGTTTTTGCGATGGTTAAAAATACCCTGCAGATGAAGCAATCATCCCCAGCATTGCTTAAAAACACCTCCATTATCCCATGTATGAAGATGCGAAATGACACCATCGGCAGCGCCCTCAAAGAGATAGGTTTCGTGAGAATTATCGCCAGTTTGGCTTTGTATGGGGGTGCGCTAATGCTTCACGAGCACTTATTAGGCGTTAACCCGTTGGGTGGCCTTTAGGAGCTAAGCCGCATTCTGAATTTCAGCGATGAAACTATCAATCTCACGATGCAGGACGCCAGACTGCGCCGTCAAATCCGAAGACGACTGTTTCATGTCTTTTGCTGCTGTTCCTGTTTGCTGTGCAGCAAGGGACATATCACTCACTGCGCTTGAAACCTGTGCGGTATTCTGTGCCGTCTTTTGAATCGAGTTTGATATTTCTCGCGTGGCTGCAGTTTGTTCTTCCATAGCTGCGGCGATGGCGGTGGCGATTTCATCGACTTTTTGTACTACAGTCGCAATTTCTCTTACCGATGCCGTGGTCTGGTGAATAGCTTCGCGTGTTGCATTAATATATTCGGTGATTTCCACGGTTGCTTTTGTGGTCTGGTTCGCAAGCGTTTTGACTTCAGAGGCGACAACCGCAAAGCCCTTGCCAGCATCTCCCGCGCGAGCAGACTCAATCGTCGCATTCAGCGCGAGCAAATTAATCTGCCCTGCAATCCCGTTAATCATATCAATAATCCCGCCAATTTTCTCTGCACCGGTGGTCAGGTTGGCAAGCACCGTATTCGTCTGTGTTGCTTTATCCGTTGCCTGACGTGCAATCGTGCTGGATTGGTTAATTTGCTGATTAATTTCCCCAATCGACGCGGAAAGTTCTTCCACAGCTGCCGCGACGGTGCTTACGTTTCTGGAAGCATCATCGCTGGCATTGGTAAGACCAGCGGCCTGCGTTGAGCTTTTCTCTGCAACAGTGGATAGCATATCCGACATTGCTTGCAGCTGGCGTGTGGAGGCGGCAAGATCATTCGCCGTCTTCTTTACGGTTTCCTCGAGTTTATTCGCTGCTTTCTGTACGGAGCGAATCATATTGCGGCGAATGGCATCCATGCCGCCATTCATGATTTCGGCACCATTCTTGTAGCAGCCATCCATTCCCACCAGCACAATCTTGCGGTAGTATTTTTCCTCTGCTGCATGTTCCAGTGTCGCTAGCGATTCACGCACATAGGCATCGGCCATGTCGATGCTGTCGTTGATGCGGTTGATCATGTTAGCCAGATCGCCGCGTTCTTTGGGTAGCAGAATGCGTGATTCCATATCCCCCGCTGCGCACCGCCCCGTAATCTCAGCAATCACACGCGCCATCACTTTCATCTTGTGTATGCAATAGGCTTGCGCTCCAAGAAGAATGACGGCGACGCTTAGCAGCGGCGCGGCATAGTTGGTCTGAAATAGCGCAATCACAATGGCGATGGTTGATAAAATGCCAAGCCACCCCGTTTTAGAGAGAGAGGATAAATTCATCATAGCTGACTCCTTTCTCAGCAAGGACGGAATTGAGCAGCGCAAGTGAAGCCGCCATACCATCTTTTGCCATGGGGTGTTTTTCTTCTTCCTGTTTCAAGAGCTGATAAATCGGGGTGATTGTTTTAATCGCCTGCGGTTCTGGACAGCGACGGTTTGAGTGGGCACCTACGATATTTTTAGCTGTATCAAACGATGGAGTGATGTGCGCGAACACCCAATAGTGATCGCCATTCCTTGAACGATTCACGACATAGGCGAAAATTTCCTTACCGCTTTTGATGCGCTCCCAGAGTAATTTATACACCAGTTTCGGCATATCAGGATGCCGAATAACATTGTGCGGCTTTCCAAGAATTTCCTGAAGACTATAGTCTGCCAGTTTCAGAAAGACCTCGTTGGCGTAGGTGATAATACCTTTGGTATCCGTCTTGCTGACAATCACTTC
>CAUJIC010000055.1 GCA_963205305.1 Pseudomonadota bacterium
AGCTGGCAGCGTTTTTTCGCGAGCCTTGGGGATGCACCCGTAGCCAAGCGTAGCTGGGACCAAGCACCAAGCGCCGTGATTGGTCAGCCCGACCCAGACGCGCCCGCCGCACCGAAAGCCGATGCCAAAAGCGGTGCAAAAGCGGCGCCTGCACCTGACGCGGCAACCCTACAAAAAGAGGCGCTGGCCGCGTTGCAGGCACAAGCGCTGATTCGTGCTTACCGCGTGCGCGGGCATTTGCTCGCCACGCTTGATCCGCTGGGCATTGAAAAACCAAAAATGCACGCCGACCTCGACCCTGCGACTTATGGTTTCAGTGCGGCGGATGATGATCGCAGCATTTATTTGGGCGGTAATTTAGGCCGCGAGCGCGCCACGTTGCGCGAGATTGTCGACACGCTGCAAGCGACCTATTCGGGCACGTTCGGCGTGGAATATATGCATATCCAAGAGCCCGCGCAGCGCGCATGGCTGCAAGACCGCATCGAGGCTGCGCGCGGCAAACCTGCCTTCAGTGCGGACGATAAAAAATCCATCCTTCGCACGTTGCTCGAGGTCGAAGGGTTCGAGGAATTTGTGCAGGTGAAATACACGGGCATGAAGCGCTTCTCCATCCAAGGGGGCGATGCGATGGTGCCCGGGTTGCTCGCGATTTTGGAGACAGCGAGCAAAGTGGGTGTCGATGAAATTGTGATTGGCATGCCGCACCGTGGGCGCATGAACGTGCTGACCAGCATCATGGGCAAGCCTTATTCCGAGCTGCTCTCCATCTTCAATGGTAACCTCGATTTCCCTGAGAATATCGACTCCTCGGGCGATGTGAAATATCACCTTGGCGCCAGCCACGACCGCGTGATGGCGACAGGCCGCAGCATGCACTTGTCGCTCACCGCGAACCCCAGCCACCTTGAAATTGTGAACCCTGTGGTGGTGGGCAAAGTGCGCGCGAAACAAGACCAGCACAATGACACCGAGCGCAAAAAAGTAATGGCGCTGACACTGCACGGAGATGCGGCGTTTGCGGGTCAAGGCTCGGTGGCGGAAACACTGGCCATGGCGGATTTGCGTGGCTACCGCACGGGCGGCACGGTGCATGTGATTGTGAACAACCAGATTGGCTTCACCACCGCGCCGAGCTATTCGCGCTTTACGCCGTATCCATCGGACGTGGCGAAGATGATTCAAGCGCCGATTTTCCATGCGAATGGCGATGACCCCGAGGCGGTTGCGTTCTGCTGCCAGCTCGCGGTCGAGTTCCGTCAGCAGTTCCAGCGCGATGCCGTGGTCGATATTATTTGCTACCGCAAATATGGCCATAACGAGGGCGACGAGCCGATGTACACGCAGCCTATCATGTACAAAATCATCAGCAAAAAACCGCTGCCCGCGCATGTGTATGGCCAGCGCCTGATCGCTGAAGGCGTGATGACCGAAGCAGATATCGCGAAGGAAGCAGAAACATTGCTCGCGCATTTCAACAAGGAATATGATGCAGGTAAATTGTTCAAACCCAACAAAGCCAACTGGCTGGAGGGCAAATGGACAGGCTTCACTAAAGCTGCGGGCGGCCTGAATAAGGAGCCTGACACAGGCGTAGATGTGAAGAAACTGGCGCAGCTTGGCATGAAACTGACGGAAGTGCCCTCGGGGCATATTATCATCCGCCAGCTGGAGCGCATTTTGAAGCGCAAACAAGAAATGTTCGAGACCGCGAAGGATATCGATTGGGGTACGGGCGAGGCGCTAGCGTTTGCATCGCTGCTTGCTGAAGGCGTGCCTGTGCGGCTTTCGGGTCAGGATTCGGGGCGCGGCACCTTCAACCACCGCAACTCGGTGTGGGTCGACCAAGAGACTGAAGCGCGCCACATCCCGCTCAACCATTTGGGTGTCGAGCAAGCGCGCTATGAGGTGATTGATTCGTTCCTCTCGGAACTGGCGGTGCTGGGCTTTGAATACGGCTATTCGCTGGCCGAGCCTGCGGCGCTGACCTTGTGGGAAGGACAGTTCGGCGATTTCGCAAACGGTGCACAAATGGTCATCGACCAATTCATTGCGAGTGGTGAAATTAAATGGCTGCGGATGAGCGGTCTCGTGATGCTGTTGCCGCACGGCTATGAAGGCCAAGGCCCTGAGCATAGCAGCGCGCGACTGGAGCGCTTCCTGCAGCTATGCGGTGAGGACAATATGCAAGTGGTGAACTGCACCACGCCTGCGAACTTCTTCCATGCGCTGCGCCGCCAAGTGCGCCGCAACTTCCGCAAACCGCTGATTGTGATGACGCCAAAATCGTTGCTGCGCCACAAACTCGCGGTTTCAGAACTGAAAGATTTTGCAGCAGGCACCAGCTTCGCGCGAGTTATTCCTGAGATCGACGCAATCGCGAAAGATGGTGACGTGAAGCGCGTGATTTTCACCAGCGGTAAGCTGTATTACGAACTGCTCGAGGCGCGCCGCGAACGCAAAGCGGACGATATTGCGTTGGTGCGGGTGGAGCAATATTACCCCTTCCCTGCGACGGAAATTGAAGCGCAGCTGAAAAAATACCCCAATGCCGAAGTGGCATGGGCGCAGGAAGAGCCCAAAAATATGGGTGCATGGAGCTTCATTGGTCCACAGATTGGTGATGTGATGGACAGCATTGGCCGCGCAACGAACCGCATTTTGTATGTGGGCCGTGGCATGATGGCCAGCCCCGCCGAAGGCTATATGAAGCTGCACACGAAAGCACAAACTGCCGTGGTCGAGAGCGCATTTGCGTTTGAAACTGCTACGGCCGCGAAACAAAAAAAGAAAGCATAGGAGAAGTACATGGCCGGAGAAATCACAGTTCCAACCCTTGGTGAATCGGTGACGGAAGCCACGGTGGCAAAATGGTTCAAACAACCCGGTGATGCGGTGAAGGCCGATGAGCCGCTGGTGGAGCTTGAAACGGACAAAGTGACCGTGGAAGTGAACGCGCCAGCCGCGGGCGTGCTGAAAGAGCAGACCGCAAAAACAGGCGCAAGCGTGGAAGTGGGCGCATTGCTTGGCAAAATTGAAGTAGGTGCAGCCGGTGGTAAAGCTGCCGCGGCACCAGCTGCTGCGCCAGTAGCCGCACCAGCTGCTCCTGCCCAAACGACGCCTGTTGCTGCTAGCAATAACGGCCCTGCAGTGGCGAAACTGGCTGCCGAAAATCCACAAGTGAACGTGGCAAACATTGCGGGCAGCGGCAAAGATGGCCGCGTGACCAAAGGCGATATGTTAAAAGCCCTCGAAGGCGATGGCTTTGCGGCCAGCCCTGCGGTAGGCCCACGCGAAGAGCGCGTGAAGATGACCAAGCTGCGTGCCACCATTGCGCGCCGTTTGAAAGAATCGCAAAACACCGCGGCGATTTTGACCACCTTCAACGAAATCGATATGAGCAACGTGATTGCGTTGCGCAACGAATATAAGGATGAGTTCGAGAAGAAACACGGTATTAAGCTTGGTTTCATGGGCTTTTTTGTGAAAGCAGCGGTGAACGCGCTGAAGCAAATTCCGGCGGTGAACGCCGAAATTTCGGGCGATGAAATCATCTACAAAAATTACTACGATATCGGTGTCGCGGTGGGTGGCCCAAGCGGCCTCGTGGTGCCAGTGATTCGTGATTGCGATAAAAAATCCCTCGCGCAAATTGAGGCAGATATTGCAGCTGCGGCCGTGAAAGCCCGCAACGGCACGCTGAGCATGGCCGATATGACGGGTGGTACGTTCACTGTTTCCAACGGCGGCGTCTATGGCTCGCTGATGAGCACCCCCATCATCAACCCGCCGCAAGTGGGCATTATGGGCATGCACAAAACCGAGGAGCGCCCCATTGCCGTGAATGGCCAAGTGGTGATTCGCCCGATGATGTATGTCGCCCTTTCCTATGACCACCGCATCATCGATGGTTCGGAATCCGTGACGTTCTTGGTGAAGGTGAAGCAGGCGATCGAAGATCCGCGCCGCTTGTTGCTCGGGCTCTAACCTAACGATTTTTGCTTTGTTCGTTTGACGCAGGCGCGCTGCGCTGGATACCGTGGGTCATGATGACGACGCTCGGGGTGTTGGGCTGATTTTCGAACACGCGCCGCGCTTCGCGCTGATAGCTGCCGAGGGCATCGGCAAAGCTATGGAGGCTACTCGATTGTGCGGCATAAAAAGCATCAAACCCACTGGGCGGTAGGTGCGTGCCCTCGTCTTCCAATCGCTGAAGGTCGTGCATCAAGGTTTCGTTCATGCGCTGAGCAGCAAAACGAGTCTCGGGCGCCAATAATGCGGCATCATCGAAGTTGCTTGCGGCGTTTAACCGCATATACCCATCGGCAAGCCCTTGCAGAAACGCATTCATATTGACGATCTCGAAATGTTTTTTGGGCAGCGGTTCGTTGCTGTAGCGCGCAAGGTTGGGTGCAGTGTGCGCCCACAAGGTCTCGAGCTGTGTTTCCACATTAGCAATATCGGCCTCAACCACCTTCGTGATGGCCATGGGGGGAGGATGGTCGTGTGTGCGTTTGCCGAACATGCCGACATTGTGCCTGTTCTTTATTAAAAAATCATGAATATTCATGACACTTGCATCCTTGCCTGTGGAAGCCTAGAACAGTCGAAAATCAGTCACTATGAGGAAAATATGAGCGAATCCTTCGATGTCATCATCATTGGCGGCGGCCCCGGTGGCTATGTGGCAGCTATCCGCGCGGCGCAACTTGGCCTTAAAACGGCGTGCGTGGAAAAGCGCGGCGCGCTCGGCGGCACATGCCTTAATGTGGGCTGCATTCCCTCGAAGGCTCTTTTAGAGAGTTCTGAAAAATTCGAGGACGCATCGCACAGCTTCGCGGCGCACGGGATTGATGCCAAAGTGAGCCTGAAGCTGGACGTGATGATGGCGCGCAAAGTCGATGTGGTGACAAAACTCACCCAAGGTATTGAAGGCCTGTTCAAGAAAAACAAGGTCACCTACATCAAGGGCCTTGGCACCATTACGGGCAAAAACGAAGTGACCGTAGAAGGCACCAAATACGCCACCAAAAACATCGTGATTGCGACGGGCTCGGAAGTAACGCCGCTCAATGGCATCACGATTGATGAGAAGCAAATTGTGAGCAGCACAGGCGCGCTCGAACTAACTTCGGTGCCCAAGCATTTGGTGGTGATTGGTGCAGGCGTGATTGGCCTCGAGCTGGGCTCGGTGTGGAAGCGCTTGGGCGCGAAAGTGACGGTGCTGGAATATCTCGACCGCGTGACCCCAGGCATTGATAACGAGATTGCCAAACAGTTCCAAAAGACGCTCGAAAAACAAGGCTTCGAGTTCAAACTCGGCCAAAAAGTGACAAGCGCCAAACCAAGCAAAGCAGGCGTGGAAGTGACGTTTGAGCCAGCCGCAGGCGGCGCGGCTGAGAAGCTAAACGCCGATGTGGTGCTGGTGGCCGTGGGTCGTCGTGCGTATACGGATAAGCTCGGCCTTGAGAGCGTGGGCCTTACCACCAACAAGCGCGGACAGATTGATACCAACGCGCACTGGCAAACCGCCGTGCCGAATATTTACGCGATTGGCGATGTGATTGCTGGACCGATGCTCGCGCATAAGGCCGAGGATGAGGGCGTGGCTGTGGCGGAGTGGATTGCAGGGCAGAAGCCGCATATTAATTATAACCTCATCCCAGGCGTGATTTATACGCACCCTGAAGTGGCCACGGTGGGTAAAACGGAAGAAGAGCTAAAGGCCGCTAATGTGGCCTATAAGGTCGGCAAATTCCCGTTCATGGCCAACAGCCGCGCCCGCGCGACGGGTCAGGTGGAGGGTCTTGTCAAAATCATCGCCGATGCGAAAACGGACGAGGTGCTGGGCGTGCATATCATTGGCCCGCAAGCAGGTAACACCATCCACGAAGCCTGCGTGGCGATGGAATTTGGCGCGAGCAGCGAAGATATCGCCCGCACCTGCCATGCCCACCCGACCTATAACGAAGCGGTGAAAGAGGCGGCCTTCGCCGTCGCAGGCCGCGCGATTCATATGTAGCATTGGCGTAGCGAACCATCTACGTCGTCGCGTCCTTCGGCCAAATCCTCATGTAGCGCTGCTACACTCCGGTTTGTCCTCATGGCAAGCGCTCCTAGTATCTGGCTCACTCTGCCAATGCTTGGAAAGGATAGGAGAAGACATGAGCGAACCTATTGCAGATGTCATGACCACCTATTTTGATGGTATCTACCACAGCGATGTGACGCGCCTCGCGCAGGTGTTTCACCCGCTCGCAGTTTATGTGTGCGCGACAGATGTGCCGCTGGTGCATAAAAATATGGAAGAATATTTTGCGATTGTTGCTAATCGTGAAGCCCCCGCTAGCCGCGGCGAGAAGCGGGTGGACGAAATAGTCAGCATCGATCTCGCGGGAGAGAACACCGCATTCGTGAAAGCCCATTGCGCGATTGGACCTAAATATTTCACCGATTTTCTGACCTTCATCCGTGTCGATGGGCACTGGCAGATTATTAGCAAAGTGTTCCATTACGCGTTGCGCGCCTAGCGCTTGCGGCGCACGAGCTTGGTGATCATGCTGGCATCGTACGCCTTCAAGGCCAGCACAGCCGCGCCATAGACGCCCATGCCGATGGCAATGACGCTGCTAAGGGCAAGGATTTTCATGGCGATGCCTTGGTCGTACATGGCGGTGAAGTAGCCCTCTGTCAGTAGCAGGGCGACGGCCATGACGATGCTGGCGATGAGCATTTTGATGAGGCGCGTGGTGAGCAATGTATCTGCCGCGAAGATGCCGCGCTTGTGAAGAATCACCATCATCACCCCCACATTCACCCAGCCCGCAATGGAGGTGGCGAGCGCCATGCCCACATGCGCCATGTGAAAGACAAAGACGAGCACGAGGTTGAAAAAGAGATTCACACCCACGCACAACATGGCAATTTTGAAGGGGGTTTTGGTATCGTGATTGGCATAAAAGCCAGGTGCAAAAATTTTGACGGCAAGAAAAGCGGGCAAGCCCACGGTAAAGGCAATCAGCGCGTTTTTGGTGGCGAGCATATCGACGGCGGTGAAGGCGCCATGTTGGTACAACACGCGGATGATGGGCTCAGCAATCACGCACAAGGCTGCCGTACAGGGCAGTCCAAATAATAAAACAAGTTCGAGTGCACGGTTCATGCTGGTGCGGGCTTGGGCGATGTCGCCGCTTTTAATTTGGCGCGAAAGCATGGGCAAGAGCGCCGTGCCCACGGCCACACCAATCATGCCAATAGGCAGCTCGGTAATGCGGTCGGCATAATAGAGATACGACACCGCGCCTTCGATGTGGCTTGCGATGATGACATCGATAAGGAGGTTGAGTTGTTGCACGCCCGAACCAAGCGCGGCAGGCGCCATGAGGAGCAGCATGGTTTTGACCTGAGCGGTCATACGTGGGCTGTTGATGGCGGGCATCATATCAAGGCGCAGACAAATATAGACCAGCCACGCAAGCTGCACGACACCCGCGATGAACACTGAATAAGCGAGGGCATGGGCGGGTGTTTCGCTGATACCGCTGAGCCAGAGCATGCCGCCTATCATGCATAGATTGAGCAAGATGGGGCTAGCGGCGGGGGCGGCAAATTTGCCCATGGAATTAAGGATGCCACCGAGCAGCGATACGAGCGAGATGAACAAAATATAGGGGAAGGTGATTTGGCTTAAGGCAACCGTGAGGTCGAATTTCTCGGGTGTATCGGTGAAGCCGGGGGCAAAAAATGGCGTAATCCATGGCATGAAGATGATGAATATGGCGTTCAGGATAAGCAAGACAAGCAGCAGCACACTCAGCACCTCGCCCGCAAACTTAATAGCCGCCTCGCGCCCTTGCTCGGTCAGGATGGCAGAAAAGCTGGGGATGAACGCGGCGTTAAACGCACCTTCCGCAAACAGGCGGCGAAAGAAATTGGGGAGCTTAAAGGCGACAAAAAATGCGTCCGAAAGCCAGCTAGCGCCAATCATGTTGGCCATAATTACATCGCGCACGAAGCCCGTGATGCGCGAGATGAACGTGAAGGAACCGATGGTTAATGTCGATTTTACTAGAGACATACGCGCGCTTCTTTATAGAGTGTGGGCGCACCATGCCATCGAACGAACAGTTACGCAATATGCACCTTATTCGCACACTCCCTGATTTTGCGCCCCAAGCAACAGCCGTGGCGATTGGCAATTTCGATGGGTTACATTGTGGGCATGCAGCCGTGATAAGCGCCATGGTGCAAGCCGCCGAGGCGAAAGATTTGGTGCCAAGCGTCCTCACCTTCGAGCCGCACCCGCGTGCGTTTTTCAAACCCGATGCGCCCGTGTTTCGGATTGCACGCCTTGCTGATAAATTGGCGGGTTTGCGCGATGCAGGCGTGATGCAGGTAGTGATGCCGCGCTTTGATGCCAAATTTGCCCGTATCTCGGCCACGGATTTTCTGGATCGGGTGCTCGCTGAGCAGCTTGGCGCCAAGGTAGTCGTGACGGGCGAGAATTTTGCCTTCGGCTATAAGCGCGGCGGTGATAGCGAGATGCTTAAATCATGGGGAATCAAAAATAATATCGAAATAATTACGGTTTCTCCCGTGGAAATGGGTGGGGAAATTTGTTCGTCGAGTGCCATTCGTACCGCGATCGAGGCGGGAGATGTCGCGAAGGCGACGAAATTGCTAGGCCACACCTATATCATTTCGGGTAGGGTGGTTCATGGAGAAGGTCGCGGGCGCACCATTGGCTATCCGACCGCGAATATTGCACTACCCCCCAACTTGCTGCTACCTGCCTATGGGGTCTATGCGGTGCGCGTGACCCTCGATGGGGGGTCTTTGGAGGGGGTGGCGAACCTTGGCGTGCGGCCCACTGTGTCTGTGGACAACCGAACCAGCCTTGAGGTGTATCTCTTTGATACGAGGCAGGAAATTTACGGCAAAAAACTACAGGTAAGCCTTGTGGATAGGTTGCGAGCTGAGATGAAATTCGATGGCGTGGACGCGCTGAAGGTGCAAATAGAAAAAGACTGCGAAATGGCAAAAAATAGACTAGCGAGGACGTCATGAACAGACCCCAACATCTTTTTTCACTGATGGGGGTCGCCGGCACTATTTTTGCCCTCGACCAGCTCAGCAAATGGTGGCTGATCGAAATTTTTGGCATTTCCCAGCGCGCGCCCGTACATTTGTGCGATAACTTTGCGCTTGTTATGGCGTGGAATAAAGGGGTTAGCTTTAGCATGTTGGCCCACGCCACACCGTGGATGCCTTATGTGTTGGTGGTCATGGCGCTAGTGATTTCAGGGATACTGGTTCGGTTGTGTTTAAAAAGCCCGAACCGATGGGAGCGCGTGGGGTATGCCATGGTTGTCGGCGGTGCTCTGGGCAATGCCATTGATCGTCTGCGATTCGGGGCGGTCGCGGATTTCTTCTATGCCCATATCGGTGATTTAGGTTGGCCTGCCTTCAACGTGGCAGATATGGCGATTTGTACGGGTGTCGGACTATTGTTGCTTTCTATGGTAAAACACCCAGCCCGCCCTTGAAGTTTTGCATAAAGGTAGTAGGTTGCATCCCATGAAACGATTCTTAGCTCCCTGCCTATTAACGCTACCCCTGTTCCTCACTGCCTGCGAAGGGGGCATGCGTGAAGCCATTGGTCTGACGCGCGAAGCGCCCGATGAATTTGCGGTGGTATCGCGTCCGCCGCTTTCCATTCCGCCCGAATTTTCATTACGCCCACCCAAGGAAGGTGAAGCACCACGTGGCCAAGCGGCCGATGAAGCGGCGCGCAATCTGCTGCTTGGCAAACCAGCAGATGCTGCGAGCAAAACTGAATTGGTCGAGCCAGCCGTGGAAACGGCGGTCGTGCCCGTCCAGCGTAGCGAAGTGCTGAGCGGTGGCGCGACGAATTTGTTAAAGCGCGCAGGTGCCGATAATGCGAAAGAAGATATTCGCGAGCAATTAGGCACTGATGAACAAACGCCCGCCGACACCAGCAAGGCAAAAACGCTGATGGATGAATTGGTGGGTGCAGAAAAGAATGAGCCCGTGGTCGATGCAGCCAAAGAAGCCGAGCGCTTGCGTGCGAATAAGGATGCAGGGAAGAAGCTGACCGAAGGGGACGTGCCAGAAGAAAAGGTTAAGTCCCGCTCACTTATTGATCGCATTTTCTAGATGCTGAAACGCTATTTCATTCCGCTGATGGTGGTGTTGGCATTGCTGGCAGTGGGCGTCTATTTCCTTGTGGGTGGGCATCGGGCCGCGATGGATGTGCGCGCGGCAGTCCCCGTCGAGAAATTTACGCTGAGCAATGGCCTACAAGTAGTGGTGATGCCCAATGATCGCATTCCGTTGGTTAGCCATTTACTGATTGTCAAAGCGGGCGGTGCGGATGACCCGCAAGGTAAATCGGGCCTCGCGCATTACCTTGAACACCTCATGTTCACGGGCACCAAAAATTTCCCCGAAGGAACGTATGATCGATCCGTTGCCCGTGTTGGCGGCGCGCAAAATGCATCGACGGGAAGCGATTACACCATGTATTACGCCACCGTGCCCAAAGAACATTTGGCGATGGTGATGACGATGGAAGCGGACCGCCTGCTCACCACGGAATTTAAGCCCGAAACCGCCGCCCGCGAACTAAAGGTGATTACCGAAGAACGCAATATGCGGGTGGATAATAACCCTGCCAGCCAATGGCGTGAGCAGCTCGATGCCATCACGTTTTTGAACCATCCCTACCATAACCCTGTCATTGGGTGGGCGGAAGATATGGCGACGTTTACCGCCGAAGATGCGCGTGCGTTTTTCGAGCAGCATTACCGCGCCAGTAATATGATTTTGGTGGTGGCAGGTGATGTGACCGCGCGTGACGTGCGACGGTTGGCGCAGCGTTATTATGGTGGGCTTCCTACGGTGGCGTCCCCGGTCCGCACATGGGCAAAAGAGCCGCCTGTGCGGATGTCGCGCCGTGGCGAGATGCAGGATATACGGGTCAATGAACCGCGCCTCATGCGGCAATATGTTGCCCCTAGCGTGATAGAGGGTGCGACCTCAAACGCAATGGCGCTGGCGGTATTCGCGCAATATCTGGGCGGGGGCGATACGAGCGCGCTTTACACCGCCTTGGTGCGTGAACAAAAAATTGCCACGAACGTGAGTGTATTTTACGACGCCATGACCATCGGCCCTGCGGTGTTTCGCATCAGCGCCACACCTGCCGCGGGGGTGGCCTTGCCGCAACTTGAGGCTGCGATTGACCGTGAATTGGCGCGGGTGATGGGTGCGCCGCTGGATATGGCGGCGGTGGCGCGGGCAAAAACATTGTTGGTGGCGGAAGTGATTTATGCACGCGATGGATTGCAGCAAATGGCGAATGTGATGGCCGAGCTGTTTGCCACGGGGCTCGATGAGCAGTATTTTTACGAATGGTCGAAAAAAATTGAAGCGGTGACCCCTGAAAATGCATTGGCTGCCGCGAACGCACTTATTACCACGCGCGGTGCGGTGACGGGGTATTTGCTGCCCGAGGTAAAACCAACCCCCGTGGTGGCGCCTACCCCTGCCGCCCCGCCCGCCGCGCCCATTGAGCCCAACCCAGCTATGCAGGTGCCGTATGGATTATAAGCTGCGCATGGTTGCCGCCCTGATGTGGCTTTGCACCGCCACCAGCGCTCACGCGGCCATTACGGTCGAAACGACAAGTGTCGGCCATGGCGTGAAGGTGTGGTATGCACAAAATCCCAGCGCCCCCGTGGTCGATGTGGTGTTAAGTTTTGAGGGTGCGGGTAGTGCTTCGGACCCTGAGGGCAAAGGCGGCCGCGCGGCTTTTGCGGCATCGATGCTGACCGAGGGTGCTGGCAATTTAGATAGCGCGGCCTTCCGTCGTGCGCTGGATGAAAAAGCAATCAGCCTCGAGGTGAACACAAGTGATGACCGCTTGCAGATTCATATCTATTGCTTGCGCGAACATGCCACCCGCGCGGGCGAGCTGCTCGCAATGGCGCTTAATAAGCCCCTGCTTGCCGAGGCCGACCAGCAGCGCATGAAATCGGACATCACCTCGTTGCTAGCGCGCCTTAATGAGCGCCCAGGCTATCTAGCGAGCCGTCTGCTGAGCACGCGCGCGTTCAAAGGGCACCCCTATTCCAATGCCGAATATGGCGATGCCACAAGCGTTGCGGCACTTAACGCCAATGATGTGCGCGATTTTCTGCGCACCTATATCACCCGTGGCAATGTGATGGTGGCGGCCAGTGGTGATGTGGATGCTAGCCTGCTTGATGATATGCTGGAACCTGTGGTGGAAGCGCTGGCTGATAATGATTCGGGCGCGGTGGCGGTGACGCAAACTACACTTGCAGGCAGCGGCGAAACCTTGCGCCAAACTATGCCTGTGCCGCAAACCACCGTGCTGTTTGCGGCCCCCGCCATTGCACGCGACGACCCGCGTTTCTATGCACAATATTTGCTCAATTACATCCTTGGGGGCAGCGCACTTTTCTCGCGCCTTGGCGATGAGGTGCGGCAGAAAAAAGGGTTGGTCTATAGCATCGATACCGACCTTGACATGAAGCGTGGCGCGGCGGTGATTGCAGGCAGCCTTGCTACACGTAATGCCACCGCCGATGAAGCCGTGGCGCAGGTGAAAACGGTGCTCGATGCGATGTATAAAACGGGTGTGACCACGCAAGAATGCGAAGATGCCAAGAACCATGTCATTGGCGCTTTCGCCCGCACGCTGGATAGCAGTTCGTCGGTAGCGAGTATGCTGATGGCGATGCAGATTCATAAACTTGGCGAGGATTATATCGAGAAGCGCGCGAGCCTGTTTAGCAAGGTGAGCTGCGGCGAGGTTAATGCGGTTGCTTCGGAAATTTTGAATCCCGCGAACTTCCTGTTCGCCATTGTCGGCGGCACCGCGGATATCGGCGGCACGGGGCCGATTCCCGTTGCTTCGCCTGCCCACAGCGATGTGAAGTAACGCCGTGGTGAGCGCCACCACCATCCGTCGATTACCTGCCACCCTCATCAACCAAATTGCTGCGGGGGAGGTGATTGAGCGCCCTGCATCCGTCGTGAAAGAATTGGTTGAAAATGCGCTCGACGCGGGTGCGAATGATATTGATGTGGCGCTGGAGTCAGGTGGTGTTAGCCTTATCCGCGTGCGTGATAACGGGCGCGGCATGACGCGTGAGGAATTGCCCTTGGCACTTGAGCGCCACGCCACCAGCAAGCTGCCAGATGATGATTTGCTCGCCATTCATTTCATGGGTTTCCGCGGTGAGGCACTGCCCTCGATTGGTTCGATTGCACGACTTGCCATCACCAGCCGCGCGCGGGGCAGTAACGATGCGTATTCAATTGCTGTCGAAGGTGGGCAGATGGGGCAGGTGGAGCCTGCCTCGCTGAGTGAGGGCACCCTGATTGAAGTGCGCGATTTGTTTTATGCCATCCCCGCGCGCCTGAAGTTTTTGAAAACGGCGCGGAGTGAACTCACGGCCGTGGTCGATATCATCGAGCGCCTTGCCATGGCGCACCCCGATGTGCGCTTTCGTTTAAGTCATGATGGCCGCAGTGTGCGTGATTTCCCCGCGCTCACGCAAGACTGGGTAAGCGCCGCGCCCGAGCGGCTGGAGAAGATTTTAGGCCATGGCTTTGCGGCGAATACGGCGCTGGTGGACATGCAACGCGAGGGCATTCGGGTGACAGGGTTTGCGGGCTTACCCACCTTCAACCGTAGCACTTCGAGCGCGCAATATTTGTTCGTCAACCGCCGCCCTGTGCGCGACCGTTTGCTGCTTGGCGTCATCCGTGCGGCGTATCAGGATTACCTTGCGCGTGACCGCCACCCTATCGCCGTGCTGTTTGTGGAGGTGCCAACCGAACAGGTGGATGTGAACTGCCACCCCGCCAAATCCGAGGTGCGTTTCCGCGACAGCCAATTGGTGCGCGGGTTGATTTTAAGTGCCCTTAGGAACGCGATTGGCACCACCAGCCAGCGTGCGTCCACCAGTGTGGCGGATCAAGCGCTTTCCGCCTTTCAGCCAGAACAATGGGCGCAGCAAGATGCGGCATCGCGTGCGGAGGGCTTAACCATTCCACATGCGGGCGTGCATGGCCATTACCTGCCCGTATCACAAGGTTTTGCTGCACCTGCAGCGCCTCTATGGGGGCATAATTATTTGCCGCCGCAGCACCGCACGGAATCCGCGCAAGTGATGGAACTTCGACCTGCGGCACAGCCGACCGACTTTCCTCTCGGTGCAGCCGTCGCGCAGTTGCACCATACCTATATTGTGGCGCAGACGAAGGATGGGCTGGTGATTGTGGACCAGCATGCGGCGCATGAGCGGATTATGTACGAGAAATTCAAAGCCGCGATGGCGGTGGGTGGCGTGCCGCGGCAACTGCTGCTCATCCCCGAAGTGGTGGAGCTGACGGATGCCCAAGCCGCCCGTGTGGCCACCCGCGCCGAG
>CAUJIC010000056.1 GCA_963205305.1 Pseudomonadota bacterium
CATTAATACGGGTCGATCACTTGTTACCAATGGTAGTGTAGAATTTAAATCTGTAACGGTATGATCAAAATCTAGTAGCATTTGGCCAATATCCTGATGCTCCATCAGCTTTGCTAAAAGCCTGAACATTGCTTCTTCCATCATAGGAGCAGTTAATTCATGAATTAAGTCAGTACGCTCTTTAGGAAAATGAGCTAACTTATCGCGAACTGGTTTCATTCCTTCAGCCCACTTTTTTTCATATAGGGGACGCATGATAGCTATATCATCAGGATGCCGAAGTTGCAGTGCCATCAAAAATGAAATCCACCCGCACATCTCTTTGTCATTGGGTGAAGTTCCTGCTTCCAGTTTCTTCAAAGCGTCTGATGCCAAAGTATCATGCTTATTTAAGAATCCGACTTCAAAGATATGTGCATCTGCATCATTTTTGTGGGTGTTTTTATATAAATCTGGTTTGTAGCCAGTTCCTTTTGGAGCCACTGGTTTACCAGTGATTTTTCCGTTTCTGCGCTTCCGATACTCGATTAACTCGCCATCGATAGCCCAGCGCGATAGATAAAATCTAGGTATAAAATGATTGTCCATGCCTAAGGATTCGGCGCTAACGTAACTTCCAGCCCTTCAAGCTCGGGCGATAAAATAATCTGGCAGCTCAGGCGCGAGGTATCCTCCACCGCCATCGCATCGTCCATCATCATCGTTTCTTCCGAATTGGCGGGGATGAGTTTGCTGAACCATTCGGGGCTGACATACACGTGGCAGGTGGCGCACGCACACGCGCCGCCGCACTCGGCCTTAATGGGCAAGCCATAATCGCGGATGACTTCCATCAGCCGCCAGCCTGCAAGCCCATCGAGCGTGTGCTTGGTGCCTTCAAAATCCGTAACGGTGACGTGAACAATATCCATTATTTCACGCCCAGTTTCTTCTGCAAGTCGCTGCTGCTGGTGGTGTATTGAAAGCGCAGTTTTTGGTCGGGGTAGCAATAACGAAACGCCTGCTGCGACATCAGCGCCGCCTCGTGGAAGCCACTGAGGATGAGTTTCAGCTTGCCTGGGTAGCTATTGATATCGCCGATGGCGAACACGCCCGCCGTGCTGGTCTCGAATTTTTCCGTATCCACGGGAATCAGATTCTCGTGCAGGTTCAGCCCAAAATTCGCGACGGGGCCGAGTTTCATGGTCAGGCCAAAAAACGGTAATAAAACATCGCACGCGATGGTGGATTTATTTTTTTCGTTATCGGTGAGTTCAATGGAAGTTAGCTGACCATCTGCGCCCTCAAGCGCGCTCACTTGCCCAAACTTCAAATCAATTTTTCCCTCAGCGGCGAGCTGCCGCATATGCTCCACACTTGCAGGCGCGGCGCGGAATTCATCACGGCGATGGATGAGGGTGAGGTGGCTTGCCACATCCGCCAAGTTTAATGTCCAATCGAGCGCGGAATCACCACCGCCGACAATCACCAAACGCTTGCCGCGGAACTGTTCCATTTTCCGCACGGCATAAAACACGCTTTTGCCTTCATACGCATCAATGCCTGCAATCGGCGGTTTTTTGGGTGTGAAGCTGCCACCACCAGCGGCGACGACGACCACTTTGGCGGTGATGGTGGTTTCATGATCGGTCGTGAGTTTCCACCCGCCTTCAACTTTCTCGAGGCTCTCCACCATTTGCGAAAAGTGGAACTCTGGCTTGAAGGGTTTGATTTGCTCGAGCAGTGCATCGGTCAGCCCTTGGCCAGTAACGATGGGCAGGGCAGGGATGTCGTAAATCGGCTTTTCGGGGTAAAGCTCGGCGCATTGGCCACCGGGGCGGTTCAAAATATCGATGAGGTGACATTTTAGGTTGAGCAAGCCAAGCTCGAACACCGCGAACAAACCTACTGGCCCCGCGCCTATGATGGCAATATCGGTGCTGTGGTGGCTGCCTGCGGCGTGGGTAATCAGGGGTTCGGTCATGCGCGGGGATTTAGCGGGGTGATTGGGGGCTGGCAAGTGAAGAATGATGTACTATATAGTTCTCGCATCCGTCACACGCTGTGACGTGGATCAAGAGAGCTTATGTTAGACATTCAACGTTACGACCAGCTTGGCCATGCCGATCATGGCTGGCTCAACGCGCATTTCCACTTTTCGTTTGCCGAGTACCACAACCCCGCGCGCATGGGGCTTGGGCCACTACGCGTGATTAATGATGATATTGTGCAGGCAGGCGGCGGCTTTGCGCCACACCCGCACCGCGATATGGAAATCATCACCTATGTACGCGAGGGGGCGATCACGCACGAGGATTCGCTCGGAAATCGCGGCAAAACCGCGGCGGGCGATATTCAGGTGATGAGCGCAGGTTCGGGCATCACGCATTCCGAATGGAGCGAGGAGAAAGTAGCCACGCGCCTCTATCAAATCTGGATTCATAGCCGCAACAAAGGCACCCCGCCACGTTGGGAGGCCAAACAATTCCCCAAAGCCGAGGGTGCGCTGCACCTTCTCGCCAGTGGTAACGTGGCCGATAAGGAAAAGGGCGCGCTTTGGATCGATTCGGATGGCTCCATCTGGGGTGGGGTGTTGAAGGCTGGTCAGATGTGGACGCAACCGTTCAGCGGTGTTGGCTATCTGTTGGTTTCAACTGGCGAGGTGGAAATTGAAGGCCAAACCCTCAAGAAGGGCGATGGTGTGGCTATTTCTAAAGTAAATCAGCTGGTTATATCAGCAAAACAGGCCAGTGAACTGGTATGGATTGACCTGCCAAATACGACTATATAATAGATAAAAACTATCAATATAATATAAACAATAGATTTTATCCCATCATTCGTATGGGCTATTCTACACATATTGATGCGACATTCGCATCATGTCGAGTGGGTTGCAGCGTGCAAACTAACTTCCACATAGAATACTTATGCCAAACTACATTTATACCTAAACACCGCTAACTACGGCACATAACCCAACCAAGGAGAATGAACATGAGTAACAAACCCGTCACCGATGCCTTGAAAAAAGTCCTCGCCGAGAGCTACGGCCTGATGCTGAAAACCCAGAACTATCACTGGAATGTGGAGGGGCCGAACTTCCCAGGCCTGCATGCCTTGTTCATGGTACAATATAGCGAGTTATTCCTCGCGGTGGATTTGGTGGCCGAGCGTATCCGCGCGCTGGGCGAGAAAGCCCCCGGCAGCTATGGCGAATTTGGCAAGCTTAGCAAAATCAAGGATGGCGATGGCGAATTGGACGCCGACTTCATGGTGAAAGATTTATACGAGAGCAATGTTACGCTGCTGGCCAGCATCAAAAAAGCCTTCGCTGCCGCCGAAAAAGCTGGCGACCAGCCGACAGCAGATCTCATGAATGCGCGCTCGGCGTTGCACGAAAAAACCGTCTGGATGCTGAAATCCAGTCTACCGAAACAAACGCGCCTGAAGTTAGCGGTGTAACGCGCGCCAATTGCTTGACCATGTGCACGCGAGTCGCTAAAGGGGTGGCTCGCGTGACGCTTGGCCGAGTAGCAAAGTGGGAATGCTTCGGTTTGCAAAACCGACATGAGGCGGTTCGATTCCGCCCTCGGCCTCCAGCTCCCCTCAGGGGATAAGCGCAACAGCGCCCCCTGAAATGACAAAGGCGCTCCTAATCCTTCTTGCGCGCGAGCAGATAGCCAATAAACAGCAGCGTCGCGATGATAAACACGAACTGCATCAGCTCATAGACCGAGGATTGATAAAAGCGACAGAGGGTAAAGCCCTCGTTCCAGCCGCCTTTGTAATTATCCTTATCGCCAGTGGCTACAGGTGCCGCTTTGGTTTTCGCATCGCCCGTGTGTGCGTCGGTTTTTGCGCCGACCTCAATATCCTTGATGAAGGGCTTATCGAGCAGGGGCGCAAAGAGCAGCGAATAGGAATTGGTGCCGCTGGTGCAGCCATCTTCCCAGCCTTTCACATAATACTCGTTCTGGGTGCTGGCGGGTTTGTGTACCAGCCAAATACCAGGCCTGAAGGTCAGCGTCAGTGCCGCAAAAATGATAATCGCGACGATATAAGACTTTTTCCCTTTTGCTATCATGTCCGTTCCCTCATCAAGCTAAATTTCATTATTGTTTATACTGAGCATTGCCGTATTTCCAGTTATTACCCTGCTAACCGCAATTCTGCGGGCAACTGGGCGAACATTCCACCCCGCAGCCACCGCCCTCATCGGTTTGCGCCACCGCCGCAGCCACACAGGCGGTGACAACCAGCAGGAAGGCAAGCATGAGGAGTGATTTCTTCATAAGGCCAATCAACGTTAGTTGCTTTTTCGCAGTCATAAGTAGTCGGCGATAGGCAAGGCTTAGCCTTGGCGGAAAAGGCCGTCCATGATCTGCATCAAGTTGCACGGCGGGGGCCCAAGGGTGTGCTATGCGCCACCACTGCGGCCTAAATAGCCTCTGATTGGCGGTATTAGGCATTCCGTGCTTGCTGCGATGGGGGGCAATAGGGTATGAATTATACTCGTTTTTCATAGTTTGGATGGGGTTTGAATGCGCGGTTCGTTGCGGTGGTTAGGTCTTACGGTAAGCATGTTGGCACTTAGTGCTAGCAGCGCGTACGCGTCGAGCTTCGAGGATGCGCTGGCCATGGCCTACCAAACCAACCCGCAAATCAAAGCCGAGCGTGAGCGGTTGCAGGCGACGGATGAAACCGTGTCGCAAGCGGTATCGGGCTTTCGGCCAACGGTTAGCGCCAACTATGCGCGCGGGCGGCAAGAAACCTCAATCGGTGGTACGGGCGACGTAACAGGCAATACCGAAACGAAGAGCCTACGACTCGAGCAACCGATTTTCCGTGGCGGCGGCACGTGGTCGTCCTATCAAGGGGCGTTGCAACAAGTGAAAGCAGGGCAATCCCAGCTTTCGGCGGTGGAGCAGAGCGTGCTGCTCAATGCCGTAACGGCCTATATGAATGTGGTTTCCGCGAGCGCTATTCTGGATTTGTCGCGCAAGAACATGGATGTGTTGGGCGAACAGTTGAAGGCCGCACAAACGCGCTTTCAGGTGGGCGAGGTGACGCGCACCGACGTGGCGCAATCCGAGGCGCGGTTGTCGGATGCTAAAACGAGTGTTATTGCAGCCGAAGGGCAGTTGCTCAGCGCCATGGCTTCCTATGAACGCGTGATTGGTGCACGCCCCGAAGGTGCACTGATGGTGCCCGAGCATTTACCCGAACTGCCACTCAAGCTCGATGATGCGCTGGAGCGCGCGCGTGCGGCGAACCCGCAATTATTGGCAGCGCTATATGCGGCCAAGGCGTCGGATTATGATGTCCGCACAACACAAGCGGCGCTGCTGCCGCGCGTGTCGGTGGTGGGGACATTAAGCCGTCAGCAGGGCGCAGGTTCCAGCGGCACGAGCGATATCGATCAAGATCGCATCGGGGTTGAGGTGGCCATCCCACTCTACCAATCGGGTGCGGAATATTCGCGCGTGCGCGAGGCATCGGCCATTGCTCGCCAGCGCAGCCACGAGAGCATCGACCAACGCCAAAGCATTGATGAGGCTGTGACCCAAAGTTGGGAGCAGCTCGAAAGTGCGGTGGCCACCATCACCACGCGTAACGACCAAATCAACGCCGCAAGCCTCGCGCTCGATGGTGTGAAGCAGGAACAGCAATATGGTTCGCGCACCGTGCTCGATGTGCTCGATGCCGAGCAAGAGTTGTTCACCGCTCGCACCAACCTTGTGCGCGCACAGCGCGATCGCATCGTGGCTGCCTACACGTTGGCGTTCACCCTTGGCCAACTGACGCCCAACACGCTTGGGCTAAAGGTAGCCAGCTATGATCCGCAAGTGCATGCGGATGAAGTGGGTTGGAAGACAATCGGCTTCTAGTTTCGTCTGTATTTACAAATCATTCACAGGTTAGGTGTGGCGGCGAAGCCGCAGCTATTCGACAAATCCGCAACGTCGACACCGTTGCCGTGTACGTGAATAGAAAAATCCTTGCACATCCCGCCCAGCGTAGCATAACGTGATGGGATTGAAGGGAAACTAAATGGCCGAGCCTTCCAAAGATAACGACCAGTCCATGGAGGACATCCTCCAATCGATCAAACGCATCATTGCGGATGAGGGTGAGCCTGCACCCATCGCGGCAGCGGGTTCCGATGTGTTGGAGCTGACCGATCTGCTCGCCGAGGATGCTGCCGTACCCGATCCCTTTGCAGAAACGAAATCGGAAGCCGTTGGTAGCGTCTCGATTGATGAGATTATGGCGGCGCCTATGTCGTCGATGCCGCAAGAGGCACCTGCCGTTGCCCATGTTGAGCCAGCGCCCGAGCCAGCGCCCGTTGCGGCGGCGGTTGTTGCCCCAGCACCAGCAACAGCCCCAGCACCCACACATACGGTGGATACAGAAGGCCTCATTTCCGATGCCACGCTTGCAGCGTCGGTCAGTGCGCTCAGCGCCTTGGCGCAAAAACCATCGCCTGCTGCTCCATCTATTCATGGTCATTCCTTCCGTTCTGGCACGACGGTCGAGGATTTAGTGGTCGAGTCCTTAAAGCCCATGCTTAAAGAGTGGCTGGATGATCATCTACCTGCGCTCGTGCGTAACCTCGTCGAAAAAGAAATTCGTCGTCTCAGCGCGTAGGGTTTTGATTCCCGCCATCTTCATCATTTCATCGTCACGGTGTTTTTTTTGTATGGCGTTTGCGCGCCCTAAATGCTGCTCGCTTTGCAGCGCTAGGTTGTTGTGCTGAGCATCAAAGATGCTGCTTAATTTTCTCCGAATATAGTGCCACCTAGGCGACAATATCATCAGGGCGTATTCCTTTTTTTGCTGTCATTAAAGGCTAGGCCACTGACGCATCGGGGCGTTGGATTATTAAAAATTCAGCGGTCAATAGCATGGTGTGGGGGCTAACGTTGTGTCGTTGGCATCACAGCGACTATTTTCTTAGGCATTAAATTAGGTTGATTGTTATTTTTAATGTGCAGCATAAAACAGGATGGCGCATAAATCGGTACATGAGAAAACGCACACAAATTTCTGAGTTTCAATTAAAAAAGCGTACTATCATGATGCTCTTGATTGCGGGGGTCTGCAGCAGTGCTTCTGCACAGGCTCCCGCATCTTCCTTGCCAAGCTTGCCTAGGGTAGCTGATGCAAATGGCGCTCGGCCCGCAACGATTCCATCCTTACCCGCAAGTGGATTACCAAGCCTCAAGCCGACCCTCCCAACATTGCCGAATTCTACGGCAGCGAGCGCTATCACTACAACATTGCCTGCACTACCTAAGGTTGGAGCGGGTGTTGGAAAGGCTCCAGAAATTCAAGGTAGTGCTGAGCCTATTACCTTGAATGTTAAGACCGAAGCACAGATAATTGCAGAGAACAAAAAAAACGAGGTGCCTGCGCCGAAGGCTGTCCCTACCTTGCCTGATGTAGAGGTGGATTCGAGAGACGAAGATTTAGAACCCCCTAAGGGCCTGCCCGCATTACCATTGCCTGGTCAACAGGCGGCTCAGCTGCCCTTGCCGCCAACCACCGATGCTGCCCAAACGCTTGATTTTTCTTCGGTTCAGCACGCGGCGAAGCCACATGTAAAAACATGGAAGACGTCGCTTGCGCCAACCTCCACCCCACCAACTACCAACTTTAACTACAAGCGGCACCTATTGTCGCAAGTCGTGTATAAAAAAGAATATGATAAATATAACAGCCATTTGCCGGTGCTGGTGACGCGCGAGGATTATGCGAACCTGTTGTTCAATAGCGTTGCGAACGATGATCTCGATGCCACCCGTGCGTTACTCAATGCAGGGGTAAGCCTCAAGGCTACCAACCCGTACGGCGAAACGCCATTGACGCTTGCTAAGCGGTTGGGGGCGACCCAAGTGGCCGCGCTGCTCGAAGCACGCGGGGCAATGTAACGTACCCCACAACCTCTTGACCTTCCTTACCGTCTAGGGCAATCATTCAGCCTCAAAAATCACGAGGCTTCCATGACCAAGAAATTCGGCAAATCCACGCTTGTTTCGCGCCACACAACTGAGGGTAATGCCCGCGCGCCGCACCGCAGCTATCTCTATGCCATGGGCTTGGGCGAAAAGCAGATTAACCAGCCGCTCGTGGGTGTCGCCACCACATGGAACGAGGCCGCGCCGTGTAACATCACCCTCGCGCGCCAAGCGCAGGTGGTGAAAAAGGGCGTGGCCGCTGCTGGTGGCACCCCGCGCGAGTTTTGCACCATCACCGTGACGGATGGCATCGCGATGGGCCACCAAGGCATGAAATCAAGCCTCGTCAGCCGCGAGGTGATTGCGGATTCTGTCGAACTCACCATGCGTGGCCATTGCTACGATGCGATTGTCGGCCTCGCGGGTTGCGATAAATCCCTTCCTGGCCTCATGATGAGCATGGTGCGCCTGAATGTGCCCAGCGTCTTCATCTATGGCGGCAGCATTCTCCCTGGTAACTATAACGGCAAGGATGTCACCGTCGTCGACGTGTTCGAAGCCGTGGGCAAAGTGGATGCGGGCAATATGAGCGAGGCCGAACTGCGTAAGCTGGAGCAAGTGGCCTGCCCATCGGGCGGCAGCTGTGGCGGCCAGTTCACCGCCAACACCATGGCCTGCGTAAGCGAGGCCATTGGCCTAGCGCTGCCAGGGTCGGCGGGCATGCCCGCACCGTTCGAGTCGCGTGATCGCTTCTGTTTCGATTCGGGTGAAGCGGTGATGAACCTCATCAAAAATAAAATCCGCCCGCGCGATATTGTCACGCGCAAAGCGCTCGAGAACGCAGCCGCTGTGGTTGCCGCTACGGGTGGTTCCACCAACGCTGCGCTGCATTTGCCCGCGATTGCCCACGAGGCAGGGATCGATTTCGATATGCACGCGGTGGGCAAAATCTTCAAACGCACGCCGTACCTAGCCGACCTCATGCCCGGTGGCAAATACACCGCCTATGATATGTACCGTGCAGGCGGCGTCGAAGCAGTGATGCGTACCTTGCTCGATGGGGGCTACCTGCATGGCGACTGCATGACCGTGACAGGCAAAACCGTGAAGGAAAATTTAAAGGGCATCACCCTGCCCAAAGACCAGAAGGTCATTTACCACCACAGCAAACCTATCCGCGAGGAAGGCGGCGTGGTGACGTTGAAGGGCAACCTTGCGAGCGAAGGTGCGATTGTGAAGGTGGCGGGCTTGAAGAGCCTAAAATTCACAGGTCCTGCGCGATGTTTCGATTGCGAGGAAGATGCCTTCGCTGCCGTGAAAGCGAAAAAATACAAAGCGGGCGATGTGATTGTGATTCGCTACGAAGGGCCCAAAGGCGGCCCCGGTATGCGCGAAATGCTTTCCACCACCGCCGCCATTTATGGCCAAGGCATGGGCGATAAAGTGGCGTTGATTACGGATGGTCGCTTCTCGGGCGGCACGCGCGGCTTTTGCATTGGCCATGTTGGGCCTGAGGCGGCAGTTGGCGGGGTGATTGGGTTGTTGAAAGATGGCGATAGCATCACCATCGATGCGAACAAGGGCAGCATTTCCGTGAAGCTTACCGACAAAGAAATTGCAGCTCGCCGCGCGAAATGGAAGCCACGTGGCACGGATTATAATTCGGGTGCGTTGTGGAAATATGCCCAAACCGTCGGCAGTGCCGAGAACGGTGCGGTGACCCACCCAGGGGCTGCCAAAGAAACCCACATTTTTGCGGATATCTAGCGATGGCAAAAACATTGCTCCCACTCGCCCTTGCTGAGGGCTACGCCAAGTTCCGCCAGTTCAAATATGCGCGGCATGCGCAGCGTTATATGCGCTTGGCAGTGGAAAGCCAAAAGCCGCACACCATGGTGATTGCCTGCTGCGATAGCCGCGCTGCGCCTGAAACTATTTTCGATGCCTCGGCGGGCGAGTTGTTCGTGGTGCGTAACGTGGCGAACATTGTGCCGCCCTATGCACCCGATGGGCAGCGCCACTCCACCAGCGCCGCGCTCGAGTTCGCAGTGCATTCACTTGGTATTAAAACCATTGTCGTCATGGGGCATGGCAAATGCGGCGGCATCCAAGCCGTGGTGACGGATATGAACCCGCTATCGAAGGGTGATTTCATCGGCAAATGGATGGCGGATGTAAAAGAGGTGGTCGATACGGTCACCATTCCGCATGATTGCACCGACCACGAACGCCACACGATTGTCGAGCGCGCCTCGGTGGTGCAGTCGCTGAAAAACCTCGATGGCTTTCCGTGGATCGCGCGCCTTGTGCAAGCGGGTGAGCTTTCTGTCATCGGCGCATGGTTCGATATTGCGCTGGGTGAGCTCTATGTCGTCGATATGGCGACAGGCGAGTGGGTGAAGGCCGCGGATTAGTCGCGCTCATGCCCGTGAATAAAAAAAGGGCGCCAAATTGGCGCCCTTTTCATTCGGTTTCTGTCGGTTCCTCTCAGGCAACTTGCTTCTCGTCGTTCCCGATGCCGAGCATTTTCAGTTTGCGGTGAAGCGCGGAACGCTCCATGCCCACGAAGTTGCTGGTTTTGGAAATGTTGCCACCAAAGCGGTTGATTTGTGCGGCGAGATATTGCTTCTCGAACGTTTCGCGCGCTTCACGCAGTGGCATGGACATAATATCCGTGGAAAGTTCGGGACGCATGACGGTGATGTTGCTATCGATGAGTTCTGGCGGCAGCGAATCGGCCGAGATTTCACCATTATTGCCCACTTGTGCCATGATGATAAGCCATTCCATCACGTTACGCAGTTGGCGCACATTCCCTGGCCAATTGTAGGATTGCAGCACGGTCAACGCATCCTCGCCCAGTTGGCGGGTGGCAAGGCCCATCGCATCGGCCGCGCGTTTCAGGAAGTGGCTTGAAAGAGCGGCCACATCGTCGCGGCGCTCGCGCAGGTTTGGCATGCGCAGAGGCACCACGTTGAGGCGGTAGTACAAATCCTCGCGGAAGCGACCGGCGGTGATTTCTTCCTGCAGGTCCTTATTCGTTGCCGCAATCACACGCACATCCACGCTCACGCGCTTGTTACCGCGCACGCGCTCGAAGGATTGTTCTTGCAGAGCACGCAGCAAGCGGCCTTGCGTCTCAAGCGGCATGTCGGCCACTTCGTCGATGAACAAGGTGCCGCCATGGGCGCGCTCCAGCAGGCCCAGTTTCTCGGCGCCGCCGTTGGGGTTGGTGTCCTCGGTGCCGAATAGTTCGGCTTCCACGCGGCTGGGTGTCAGCGCTGCGGCGTTGAGCACAACAAACGCCGCATGCCCACGCATCGAGCGCGTGTGGATGAGGCGGGCGATGAGCTCCTTACCTGTGCCGGGCGCACCCGTGATGAGGATGCGGCTGTTGGTGGGGGCAACCTTCTCAACCGTTTGGCGTACGGTGTTGATGGCGGCGCTGGTGCCAATCAGTTCGGATTCATTGCTGCCGCGTTTTTTCAGCTCGGTGTTTTCGCTACGCAGTTTCGCAGCTTCAAGCGCACGCTTCACAATAAGCACCATGCGCTCAGCCGAGAATGGTTTTTCGATATAGTCGTATGCGCCCATGCGGATGGCGGTTACGGCGGTCTCGACATTACCATGGCCAGAAATCATGATGACTGGCACGTGGGGGTATTTTTTCTGGACGATTTCCAGAATGCCTAAGCCATCCAGCTCGGAACCTTGCAGCCATATATCGAGAATAATGGCGCTGGGCACGCGCTCAGCGAGGGCTTTGAGCGCACTGTCGGACTTATTCGCCGTGCGAACATTGTATTTTTCATCAGTGAGAATATCGGAGATGAGCGAGGAAATATCAGCTTCATCATCAATAACGAGTATGTCTGCGGCCATGGAAGCAACCTTCTAGCGTTTGTTTTGAATGAACTTTTTTTGCTTTGCTGAGCACGCTATTTTTTGCTGTTGCCCAAAAGTTACTATGTGGCACGAATTTGTAAAGCATTAATTATAGTGATGGGTGCTTTTTATTTGCAACACTACATTTAGTGGGTGGTGATTACTAGGCTATGGCTCAAATACTATGGCTATTGTCACGGTTTATTACGAAAGCGGAAGTACTACGACTACTTTTGCTCCGCCGTCCTCACGATTACTGAGGGTGAGCGTGCCTTTATGTTCTTCCACACTGCGCTTGACGATGGCGAGGCCTAGCCCTGTCCCCTTGGTGCGGGTGGTTACATAGGGCTCGGTCAGGGTCGCGATTTTATCGACAGGAAAGCCCGCGCCGTTATCCTCGATTGTCAGGGTGGCATGTGTGTCGTTGCTGGTGAGGGTAATGGTGATCTGTTTGTTGGGTGTGGTTTCCAGCGCCTCGCTCGCATTCTTGAGAAGGTTGAGCAGCGCTTGGCCAAGTTGCGATTCATCACAGGAGAGGGTGATATCACTCGCGGGGAGATTCTGGACAAATTTAATATCCGGATTCGATGTCTGGGCCGAGAACACCGCTTTACGGATGATGCTGACCAAATTCTCGTCGCGGAACACGCTGCTTGGCATGCGTGCATAGGCCACAAATTCTTCCACCATCCGGCCAATGTCGCGCGTGTGGCGGGCAATGGTGTCGATGTATTTGTCGAAGCTCTCGCGTTCTTCGCTGCCAGCTTCGGGGCTGAATTTTTTGCGCAAGCGCTCGGCGGAAAGCGTGATGGGGGTGAGGGGGTTTTTGATTTCATGGGCAATGCGGCGCGCTACATCGGCCCACGCGGCGCTGCGCTGTGCCGAGACAAGTTCGGTGATATCATCGAATGTGACGATATAGCCTTCGATGGTGCTGCCGAGCCGTTCGGCTGTCACCTGTACATTCAGCATCACGCGCTTTTCGTGGTTCGTCACCAGCACTTGCGCGCTTGCTATGCGCTCAGGTTTTTTCTCAACTTGTTGTATCAGCTCTAGCACTTCGGGCAGGATAGCCTCAATGGATTCACCCGTGATGGCGGCATCGCGCCCCAGCAATTCGAGTGCGGTGCGGTTATGCAGGGTGATGCGGCGGTTCTCATCGAGCGCCATCACGCCTGCCGAAACGCCAAGCAGTACCGCCTCGGTGAAGCGGCGGCGTTCGTCGGCCAAGCGGTTTGCATCAATCAGGTCGCGGCGCTGCGATTCCAACTGCCCCGTCATGCGGTTGAAGGTGCGGCCAAGATTCGCAATTTCATCATCGGCACGGCCCTCGGGCACGCGGATGGAATAATCACCGCCGCGCACGTGTTCGGTTGCAGACATCAGCGCGCGTAGTGGCTCGATTAGGCGAACTGCGAGCATGATACCGCCCCATAGCGAGGCAAGTAACACGAGTAGCGACACCATGATAAATACGATGAAGAACTGCTTTTGCAGTTTGGTCAGGCCGCTTTGCAGCGTGTGATAATCGTTCACCGTTTCACGCGCCGCTTCCATGTGTTGCAACACTTTGGGGTCAACAATTCGCGCCACCATCAGATAGACATCAGGCGCATGGCTGATTTTCACCACGGCTTGAATTTTATCGTGGTCATCGCCAAAA
This sequence comes from Pseudomonadota bacterium, assembly GCA_963205305.1. Classification (GTDB taxonomy): domain Bacteria; phylum Pseudomonadota; class Alphaproteobacteria; order Rickettsiales; family UBA3002; genus QFOX01. The sequence continues at coordinate 13,489 of CAUJIC010000056.1, forward strand.
ATAGCCACATCGCCTGTATCCGCGCGGGCAAGTACCGCTTCAGGGAAACGCTCGAACGTAAGTGAAAAGCTGAGCAAGGTACGTGCTAGCACGCGCTCGCGATCGAATACAATCGCCTCCGATAAATTACGCTCGGAGCTGCGTTCCGAGAGAAACCGCACAAAGCTATCGGGGTTGCTGGTCATGATGCTGCTTTGTTGTTGTACTGCATCGCTTAAGCTCAGTGCATCTTTACGAATTGCGTCTTTGTATTCCTCGATATAGGCGGTGGCGACGACGACAGAATCCTCGAGCGCGCCCGAAACTTGGTTGTCGAACCATGATTTGAGGCCGACATTGAAAAACAAAATCGAGAAGGTGGCGACAATGATGGTCGGCACAATCGCGATGATGGTGAACATGAGAATAATGCGCGATTGAAGGCGCGTGCCTAGCATGCCGTCATGCGCGCGGTTCCATAAGCGCCGCGCGCGGTATTGCACCGCATAGGCCATTAGCACTAGCATGGCGCCAAGGTCGAGTAGTACGAGAATCAGGGTGCGTTGGGGCGATACATCGCCGAAATAGGCTTGGTCGACGCGAAATAGCAGCGCAATAAGCAGTGCAAAGAGCAGCAGCATCAGCAGCGCCAGAATTTTACCCCCGCGCATGCGGTAATGCGCACGCGGTGCCTTCATGAACGAGCTGGCGGGAGGTAGGGGAGTTTCGGCCATGCTCATGCAGCGTCTTTCAGCATCAGCGATTTGGCATCGATGTTCAGATCACGCATTTTTTTGCGAAGCGTGTTTCGGTTAAGGCCAAGAATTTCCGCCGCCTTAATTTGGTTGCCACCTGTCGCGCGCAGGGCTTCCATCAGCAGTGGTTTTTCAAAGCGCGCCAGCAAGCGGTCATAAACGCCGTTGGCGGGTAGCCCATCGGTATGCGCGGCAAAATAGGCCGCGATTTGTGTCCGCAAATAACTCTCGATGCTGGTCGGTATTGATTCATCCGAGTTGCTATGCAGCGCAAGGGGTGCACGCGCAGCTTGGGTAGTTTTTTGTGGCGCAGTGGTGGCGTTAAGCAATGGCTGCACATCTTTTGCGGTCACGGTGCTACGCTGTGTCATCGCACACAGGCGATACACCAAATGCTCTAACTCGCGTACATTGCCAGGCCAATCATAGCCCATCAGCGCGGCGAGTGCTTCGCTGTCGAGCGATTTAGTGCTAAGCCCGCGCGATGCGGCAAGGCTCATGAAATGTTGCACTAACAGTGGTACATCTTCCGCATGTTCACGAAGCGATGGCAGCGCGAGCGGCACCACATGCAGGCGGAAATATAAATCCTCGCGGAACTGACCGCTCGCCACCAGCGCCGTCAGGTCGCGGTGGGTGGCGGCAATCACGCGCACATCGGTTTTAAAGGCTTTCGTTGCGCCAATGGGCATCACTTCTTGCTCTTGCAACACGCGCAGCAAACGCGTTTGCGCTTCCATCGGCATGTCGCCAATTTCATCGAGGAATAACGTGCCGCCATGTGCCTGCTCGAACGCGCCAAGCTGTTTGCTGTGCGCCCCCGTGAACGAACCTTTTTCGTGGCCGAACAATGCACTCTCAATCAGCTCACGCGGAATCGCCGCCATGTTGAGTGCCACAAAGGGCTTGGCTTTGCGTTTTGATAATTCGTGCAGCGCCCGTGCCACGCCCTCTTTCCCCGTACCGCTTTCACCACTGATGAGCACGGTGAGGTCGTTGCCAATCAGTTTCGCCAGCGTTGCAAACACCGTTTTCATCGCCGGTGATTTACCGACGAGAATCAGATCATCCGAAATTTTGACAATGCCTTCGGCGCTATCGTTAGCACTTACAGCAGACTGATGCGTCGTCGCTTTTTTCAGCGCTTCCATCAGCTCGTTCAAATCAAACGGCTTAGGCAAAAACGTGACGGCACCAAGGTCGCGTGCTTTGGCGGCATTCAGCAGCGTGTTGTGCGCGCTCATCACAATCACGGGCAATTCGGGGCGGCGTGCGTGCCAACGGGCGAGGCCATCCAGCCCATTGCCGCGTGGCATGGTCACATCCGTCACCACCACATCGCCGAGGCCCTGCGCCACCCATGCGTCGATGTCGGTGATATTTTCGGATGCTTTCACGGCATAGCCTTGCGCTTTCATCGCGCGGGTGAGCACAGTGAGGATGCTTGCATCGTCATCGGCCAGTAGTACAGTTTTGGGGGTAGTGTTCATTGCAGCCTGCCTTGTTTGCCTATTTTTTAGGCAGGTGTAGCAGGGCGACAGCCATGTTGCAAGCGCGAACCCCGCGCCACAGGCGCAGTCTAACACAGCCAGCGAAAACCTGTAAGTATCTGATTAAAATAAAAAATGTTTCACGTGAAACATTGTCACAAAAACTTCACACACCCTTAATTGAAAGTTAACGAGGGGGGTGTAAACTAATGAGGTAATACACGAAGTTAACCCAGAGAATGATGGGAGTTTTTATGAGCGAGAATGATAAGAAATCTGACGGAAAAATTGATCTACTAACGGCGGTTTCTCCTGCCGTGGCGCTTGCTGCGGATGCATTAGCGAAATCAGACTTTGTCAAAAGCGGTAAAGCCGCCGAGGTTCGTGACGCTGCTGTTAAGTACTATGTCGAGAACGCCCCTGCTAACGTGGTAGCTGCAAAAGCTGGTCAATTACTTGCAAGCGCTAATGAATTGGTGAGCGAAGGCAAGGTATCATCTGGAGTAGGCGTTATTGGCTATGGCGCTGTTCACGCGGGTGCAAAAATCAATGAAGCTATCGGTCTCTCTGGCGTTAATGATCTGCAGATCAAAGTATGCGATGACAGCGCAAACATTCCTGTAATCGGCACTTTGAGTGCGCCGGGCTGCCACGCGGTGAAGGACGTCGTTGCCAAGCGCGGTAAATAATATCTGCACACCCATCTCACAAAAGGGCACCTTACGGGTGCCCTTTTTATTTTAGGCAACCGGCAAATAAACGCTAAACCGTGCACCGCCCTCGGCGGGTGCGTCATAGGCAATCAGCCCGCCATGTTCCTCGACAATTTTCGCCACAATCGCAAGGCCAAGCCCTTTGCCGTCCGCCTTGTTGCTGCTGAACGGGGTGAACAGCCTCGGCACCACATTCTCCGCCACGCCCGCGCCATTATCCGTCACGCTGACATGGATGTTGAGCTTCGCGCCATCGGGCCGCTGCATGCGCTCGCCCGAGAGGTAGCGCGTGGCGATGGTGATGGAGGGCGTTGGAATTTCCGCCACAGCTTCCACCGCATTTTTCACCATATTCATCAGCGCCTGAATCAGCGCCTCGCGCACGCCGCGCACGTTGGGCAGCGAGGGGTCATACTTCGTGCGGATGGTGACATGCGGCGCGAACGAACTCGCCGCGAGGCGCACATATTCCGTCACCTCATGGATGTTCAGCGACTCGGAAATTTGTGATGGATTCGGCGTCAGCGGGTCCATCGTCGCGATGAGTTTTTCGATGCGCGTCGCCTCGGTGATGATGAGTTGCGCGAGGGATTTATCCTCCTCGCTCACTGCTTGCTCCAGCAGCTGCGCCGCACCTTTGATGGACAGCAGCGGATTACGAATCTCATGCGCGAGGCTGGCAGCGAGGGAGGCGGAGACCGACGTCCACTCCGGCGCGGGGAAGACATGGTGGGCTTTCGATGGTTTGTCGCTACTCACTGGCCACAATCTTCTCATCCGCGCGTTTGGTGATGCCGCGCTGGAGGAGGCCATCGTAAAACTCGATAATCGCCGCGCGCACGGGCTCGGGCTCGGATTGTTTGTTCACGTGGAAGCGAAACGCCGCGCCGCCCTCGAGCCCGCTTGAGTACCAGCCGATATGTTTGCGCGCCACGCGCACGCCGTTATTGATGCCATAGAGGCTCAGGATTTCATCGTAATGCGCGAGCACAATATCGCGCTGCGCGTCGAGCGGCGGCTCCTCGGTTTTAATGCCCTTGAGGTGCGCGCAGGCCTGCGCCACAAACCACGGGCGGCCATAGGAACCGCGCCCAATCATAATCCCATCCGCGCCCGATTGCGCGAGCGCCGCATCCACATCCGCGAGGGATGTAATATCACCATTCGCAATCACGGGCAGCTTCACCGCGTCCTTCACGGTGCGGATGAAACTCCAATCCGCGTTGCCCTTATACATCTGGCAGCGCGTGCGGCCGTGGATGGTGATCATCTTGATGCCCACATCCTCGGCAATTTTGGCAAGCTTCGCGGCATTCAGCGAGTTATGATCCCACCCCATCCGCATCTTCAGCGTGACGGGAATTTTCACGGCCTTGGCGGTTGCTTCCAAAATCCGCGCGGCGAGGCCTTCCTCGCGCATCAGCGCGCTGCCCGCCATGCCGTTCACCACCTTCTTCACGGGGCAGCCGAAATTGATGTCGATAATATCCGCGCCACGGTCTTCGTTTAGGCGCGCAGCCTCGGCCATAATTTCGGGGTCGCAGCCCGCCAGTTGCACGCTGAAGGGGCGCTCCGTCACGGGGCTTTGCGCCATGCGTAGCGCGTTGCGGGTTTCGAGCACCACGGCTTTGCTCGCAATCATCTCGCTCACCACCAGCCCCGCGCCGAAGGATTTCACCAGCTGGCGAAACGGCAAATCGCTCACCCCCGTCATGGGTGCCAAAATCGCATGATCGGTGAGGGTAATATCACCAATGCGGATAGGGTTCAGGTTGTGCGCGGGCGTTGTCATAGCGCGCCGCTATACACGAGTGCGGGCGCGGGGGCAATAAAAGTTGCTGTGGGGGGGTGACACCCCCGTTAAGCTTTCCTATATACCCACCCCGTCGGCATTGTGTCAGGCAAATCAAAAAAACTAACAGGAAGGTTTATTATGACTACAACTATTTCAATGACTGATTTTGCTGAAGTAGTCAGCAAATCTGGTACAACAAAAGCTACGAAAGTAAGGCAAATTAAGGAGAGAGAGGACTACAATCCTGCGACGGATTTTTACAAGCAATTGAGAGAAGGTATAGTAGACCTTCATAAGAAGAAAAAGGACAAGAAAGAGCTTAATAACTTACTAATCGGCTTAACTGACAAAAAGAAGAAAACCAATTACCCTGACGCGGTGAAGGGATATCAGAAGTGGTTGGGAAAAAAAGTTGTAACTCTAATGCCCAGCATAACATCAATTTATAGTCATGCTGGTTTGAATATTTCCGTTAACCCAGAACTTTCACTGTCAGTGAATGGAATTCCTCACATTATCAAACTGTATTTCAGGGGTGAAAAACTTACAAAATCAAAAGCTAATGTTATCATTGCATTAATGGAATTAGCTTTGCGTAGTAAATCCTCCAAGGACTCCGTAATAGGGATTCTGGATGTTAGAAATGCCAAGCTTCATTTGTTCTCCGATGATATCAAGACCCATGAAGCATTGGTAAAAGGAGAGATGTCTTATATTGTCTCGGTTTGGGATACGTTCTAGCTAAGTCTATGATTTTCAAATTATGCTATTCGGGGGGATGAGCGAGTAATATGTGTCTCATCCCCCCAATTCCCTTGACTTCCCCTTGAATTGCGCCCATAAGGGCTGCGAGTTCTATTGCTTTCTACTGATGCCGGCTGCACGTGGCAGCGTATCTACCCGATACATACCGATCCCTACTTGATCCTAACCAGCGTTTCTACAGAGTTCTCGATACTCACTGTCACTCATCCTGAGTGGCGGAAACGCTAGAGATCTAGGAGATCATCATGGCAAACGGCACCGTTAAATGGTTCAACCCAACCAAAGGCTTCGGCTTCATTCAACCAGACCAAGGCGGCACCGATGTGTTCGTACACATCAGCGCGCTTGAAAAAGCGGGCATCCGCGGTCTCGATGAAGGCCAAAAAGTGAGCTACGAGCTCGTCACCGATAAGGGTAAAACCTCGGCTGGCAACTTGAAACTTGCTGCTTAATTTTTAAGTTGCTCCGCGAGATCGCCTACTGGCGATCGCTTCGCGCAGCTTCGCTGGCTCATGGCTGGCTCGCCCTGCTCGCAGGGTGATTAATGAGATAAACCGCGCTTGGGGCAACCTAAGCGCGGTTTTTTTATGGTTTCGCCCGCGCCTGAACTGCTCTATAACCCGCGCTATGACAACCACCCCACGCATCGTTGCCCTCATTGTCGCAGGCGGAACTGGCAGCCGCGCGGGCGGCGAGGTGCCCAAGCAATACCGCCCCCTCGGCGGCAAAGCCATGCTGCGCCACAGCGTGGAGGCGCTGCTGAAACGCCCCGCCATCGCGGGTGTGCAGGTGGTGATTCACCCTGAGCATGAAAACCTCTACGCCGCCGCCACTAAAGGGCTCGGCGCGAAACTTCTGCCGCCCATCCATGGCGGGGCGGAGCGGGCGGATTCCGTCCGCGCGGGGCTTTCTGCACTCGCACCCCACACCCCCGATTATGTGTTGATTCATGACGCCGCGCGGCCATTTTTGAGCCAAGGGATGATCGGCTCGCTCATCATCGAACTCGCGCCCGATATGGCGGTGCTGCCTGCGCTTGCCATTGCCGATACGGTGCGCCGATTTGAAGGCGGAAAATGGCTGGAAGTGAGCCGTAAATCCCTCATGCGGATGCAAACCCCGCAGGCATTTCCGTTCGCTACGCTAGTTAGTATGATGGAAGGGGGCATCGCCCCCTACGCTTCGCTGACCCCCTCCGCAAGCGGCTCGCGCGAA
>CAUJIC010000057.1 GCA_963205305.1 Pseudomonadota bacterium
CATTCAAGGGGCTGGATGAATCCTTGAACCAATTATTCGGCTTGCTCAAGAGCATGGGAGAGGCGACCGAGCAATTGATTGCGTTATTGCGTCCCGCACTGGATGTGGCGAACACCGAAAATTTTGCCCGCGCAAAGGAAATCGACAAAACGGTGAATGAAGCGGAACTGAAGGTCGATAGCGTGGTGAGCGGTATCATCAACAAGTTCACGGTCATGGGCGAAGAGCTGCGGTTCACGCTTGCGGCAGTTAAAATTTCGGGCACACTGGAGCGCGCAGCGGATAAAATCAAAAATTGTGCAAAACGCCTCAGCCGCATCAGCACGCCGCTGGATGCGCCTGTGCGTGTACAGCTGGCCTCGGCAATTGATGCGCTGGCGGCTATGGTGCCACTCTCGATGGCGCAAGTGCTGGATTATAAAGTTGAGACGACGGATATTTTGTTGAAGCACGGGGCGAGCGTGCAGAACGCTTACCGCACGATTTTGTTGCATTTACATGACCACAAATCGAGTGCGGAGGATGAAGCTCATATTCTGTTAGTGGCTAAAAACCTTGAACAAGCGGCGGATATGGCGGTGGAGATTATGAAAATCAGCCACTACATCCATTTTGGCACGAAGTTCGATAAACGCGCCGCTGTTGCCTAGCCCATGCTAAGCCCCGTTATCCTTGCTGGTGGTTACGGGGAGCGCTTATGGCCACTCTCGACCCCTGACATGCCCAAGCCGTTTAGCTTACGCGATGCGCGCGGCCATAGTTTATTTCAGGCGACTATTTTGCGTGTGGCGAATCGGGCGAAGTTTGCGCCGCCGCTGGTGGTGTGTAACTCGGCACACCAGCTGCTGGTGCGCGAGCAATTACGCGCGATTGGGTGTGAGGACGCGACGATGATGCTGGAGCCAGAAGCGCGCAACACCGCCCCCGCCATTGCGCTAGCGGCGTTTCATATTATGAATGAATCACCCCATAGTGTGATGCTGGTGATGCCCGCCGACCACCACATTGATGCGCCCGAGCATTTGTTAGCAGCGCTTGACCAAGCGAGCGCGGCCGCAGAAGCAGGGCATGTGGTGACGTTTGCGATTACGCCCACCGCGCCCGAAACAGGCTATGGCTATATTCAGCGTGGTGCGGCGATAGCGGTTGCACCAAGCGTGTTCGCCATCGCTAAATTTATCGAGAAGCCCGAGCGCGAAGTGGCCGAGCGGCTGCTGAAAGCGGGTGATTACGGCTGGAATAGCGGCATGTTCGTAATGCGTGCTTCACAAGCGCTGGTGGAATTTGAGCAGCACGCGCCTGAGATACTTGCGGCGTGTCGCGCGGCCTATGGGTTATCTGTTTTCGATGGTTCATGTGTAATGCCCGATGCTGAATGTTTCGCCCGTGCGCGCGCAGTGGCCTTTGATCGTGCCATTATGGAGCGCACAACGCGCGGGGCGGTGATGCCACTTGCCATGGGTTGGCGCGACCTTGGCAATTGGGCGGCGCTGTATGAACTGGCAACAAAAGATGCGCGCGGCAACGCGGTGACGGGCGAGGCAACACTGCACGATGTAGAAAATAGCCATATCTATAGCGATGGCACGCCCATCAACGCGGTGGGGCTGCACGATATGCTGGTGGTGGCGGCAAATGGCCAATTGCTGGTGGCACCCAAACAGCGCGGCGCGGAAGCTTGCAGCGCGGCGGTGGAGCATTACAAAAAACGTGGTGATGCAAGCGTTACCCAGCGGCCATGGGGCGAGTTTCATATCATCGAGGCGGGCGCGCAGTATCAGGTGAAGCAGCTGACGCTGCGCCCACGCGGAAAAATATCGCTGCAACGCCACGCCAAACGCTCGGAGCATTGGGTGGTAGTCAGCGGCATGGCGACAGTGACGCGCGGGCAGGAGCAGTTCATGCTCTATGAAAACCAATCGACCTTCATTGCGGCGGGGGTGATGCATCGGCTGGAAAATAACTGCGACGAACCGCTGGTGATTATTGAAGTGCAGACGGGTAGCTACCTCGGCGAGGATGATATTGAGCGCTTCGAGGATATGTATGCGCGGGTGAGCGACTGAGGCTGGCCTTGCTTTTAGGCCCTCCGCGATGATAAAGGCTAACTTAGTTATCAAGCTGTTTTAGAGAAAGAAATGTTATGACCCATTATGCGGGGGTTCAATCCCTACGAGGCATTGGCGCCCTAATGGTTGTCATTATCCATATCAATATCGCGGTACAATACCGCATTGATGCGGAAGCGTGGCGGTTCACCGCAGGTGCGGCGGGCGTAGATTTGTTCTTCATGATCAGCGGATTCATCATGCTGGTTACTACCGCGCAGGTGTGGGGCAAAGCTGGGCAAGCGCTGCCCTTCCTAAAGCGCCGATTGATTCGGATTGTGCCACTCTATTGGGTGGCGACCAGTTTAAAGCTCGCCATATTGTTGCTGGCACCTGGGGTGATGCTTCATTCCAATTTCAACTGGTGGCACACCATCGCGTCGTATCTGTTCATCCCCGCGCTGAATAAGGATGGCTTGCCGCACCCGCTGGTGACCGTGGGGTGGACGCTCTCGTTCGAGATGTTTTTTTACCTGTTGTTTGCGGGTGTGCTGGCCTTACGCGCCAAGCCGCTGCCGCTGCTGGCCATTGTGCTTACGGTTCTCTCCATACTTGGCCTTGTGCTGCCTTCGAGCGGTTACGCGGTGCAAAGCCTTATTAACCCGCTGCTGTTCGAGTTTGTGGTGGGTATGTGGATTGGCTGGTTGGCGCTCGAGAAAAATTATGGGCGGGTCTGGAAGGCGAAAATCATGCAGCACATCGGTGATGCGTCGTATGCCATCTATTTGTTCCATGGGTTTGTGGTGCCACCGGTTGGAATTATCCTAGCGAAGTTTCACCTCGGAACGGTTGCTAGCTCGTGGGTAGCGCTACTGATTGGCATACCTGTCGCGGTGGTTTCGGGCATCGTGATTCACTACCTAATCGAACGGCCAATGACGCGCTATTTGAAGGCTAAGCTGTAAGTGATAGCCAAGCTGCGAGCATAAAAAAGGCGCCCCGAGGGACGCCTTTTTTGTTCTATGTGGCAAGCCTTACGCCTGCAATGGCTCGCGCCAGCGGTCCTTGTAAAGGGTAAGCGAGATGAAGGACGCAATGCCTGCACCAACCAATAGCCATACGATGGAGAGGTTGTTGCTTGAGCCGCGTATCATCCATTCCGCGACGGAAGGGGTAAACCCACCAAGAATGGCGCAGAAATTATAGGCAAGCGACATACCCGTGTAGCGGATGGAGGTGGGGAACATCTCCACCAATGCGGCGGGGATGGGGCCTAAATACCAACCCAGAATCATCGCGAGGATGACCTGTCCACCAAGTACGTAGTAGAACGAAGAAGCCTGCGTAATAGCACCCGCTTCATCGAGCGTTAAGCCATGCTGCATGAGTGTTAGCGCAGGGTAAGCCAGCACAATCATGGCTACGGTTGCAAACAATAGCACGTAGCGGCGGCCAATTTTATCGGCCAAACGTGCGGCTGGGTACACCGTGATAAGCATGGATGCCATGGCGAGCGAGTTAATCAATAGTGCATCGCTCTCGGCCAAACCAAGGTGGTTTTTGCTGTAGGCAATCATGTAAATCGCGATCGTGTAGAATGGAATCGTTACAAAGATATACGCCATGAATGCTTGTAGCATCTTCATAGGATATTTGCAGAACGCATCCTTCACGGGTGATTTGCTGAGTGTGCCATCTTTCTTGGCTTGCTCGTATACAGGGCTTTCTTCGCCATGATTACGGATGTAGAAGCCAACAAAACCAATGCCCACGCCAACAAAGAACGGCAAGCGCCAGCCCCAGCTGTAGAAGTCTTCGGGGCTTAATACGGAGGCAACGGCGGTTGAAACAACGGAACCAAACAAGAAGCCGATGACAAGGCTGAGTTTGATGACGCTTCCGACCGTGGAGCGTTGATCTGGTGGGGCATGCTCTACCACATATGAGATGGAACCTGAATAAGCACCACCGAGTGACAGGCCCTGTAGAATACGAATGAGGGTGAGTAGAATGGGGGCGGCAATGCCAATGGTTTCGTAGCTTGGCAACAGACCAATACAGCCCGTGGGTACGGCCATCAGCATCATGGAGGCGGTGAGTGCCTTTTTGCGGCCATACTTATCCCCAATTCGGCCAAAAATGACCGCACCGAGGGGGCGCGAAATGAAGCCAGAGGCAAAAATGAGGAGGGTGAGGATCAGGTTTTTGCTCGCATCGCCCGCGGGGAAAAAGAGCTGCGAAAACACAATCGCCATGTGGCCATAGAGGGCATAATCGTACCATTCCAGCCCATTACCAAGCATGCCAGAGATGATGACTTTGCGTTTTTCTTTTCCACCCATGAAGGCCATAATGTCTCCCATAATTTTAATCGGTGGTGGACATTACCCATAGAATTGCGAATGCCAAGCATAAACGATGCTGCACTGCGGTATAGCTGCCTGCTGCGATTTCATCGAAAAAGCCTTTATATTTAAGGTTTTGACATAAAACTGTAACATTCCTCTGATATAAGTGATGATAGGGTTGTCTTGTAAACCTTGGATATTGAATAAATTTGGAGGAGTTGGCGTTGGTTAAATTCGTCTATTCTGCAGGTTCTGCGATAGATGACGTCCAAGTGCTTAAAAATAGCACGGGCGGCTTGCGCGCCTATGTGCATGCCACAACAGGCAGTAACGCCGAGCAGCTAGCCACCACTAAACGTGCCTTTGAAACGAGCGGCTTTAAAACCGTTGCCACCGTAGTCGATGATCGCCCCGTGCTTGAGGTGCGAGGATTTAAAAAGCCAAGCGACATTACCCGCGTGCTGATGGCCGAGCACATGGTCACGGGTGTCGATAAAATTCAGCATGAGGCGGGGGATAAAAGATCTGGCCACGAGAAATTGCGTAATGCAACGCTCACGATGGCTGGGCTTTCGTACAATATCGGTGATATGGGCTACATGACCTATGCGTTTAAAAAATACCGCATGGAACACAAGCCGCTGCATCTCTTGCCAGAGAATATGCATTCGGACCAGAAGATGCAGAATTTTTTCAACGCAATGGATATTGTGGCGGGCGCCGGTTATGCGGTGGGAAGTTTGGCGCTCACACGTTATGGCCATGGCGATCGCTCGCAGACATTGATTGAGAGTAATGCGAAGAAAGTAAAAAGTTACTTGGCCGAGAATGGTATCGAGGTTCCCAAAGATTCAATGCTTGCTGAGAACAGCAAAGAGAAGAAACAAGGTTTTTTTAGCAAGATTGATCATTTCTGTAAAAAATACCCTTCCGAAGTATTCAACGGTATCTATATTTTTGTTGGTATTTTTCTTGGTTCCGCAGCGGCATATCGTGCAGTGCGTGCGCACACACTGGCGCATGCAAATCCGTTGGAAGTGAATAAAAAACTAATTGAAACAGCTAAAGAAGAGTTGCTCGATGTTGGTTTGGGGGCGATGACCTTTGCTTCAGCGCTCACTGGTCTTGCCGTTAAAGAGCGTAAAATTGAACCTGAAGAGCGCCGCCATGGCCTTGGACGCGTGCTTGATTGGATTGAAGAAAAGCCGTTGCGCGCTACGGGGCTCGGCTATGCCATTTCCACTGCCTTCCATGGTGCGAGTACCATGAAAAAATATAAGAGTGGAGATGCGGTCGCAAGAAATACTATTGTAGGGCGCGGGATATTTGTGGGTGCTAATGTTCTATCTGAAAGCTTGCTATTTGTGTCCTCTAAAGGCCACGGCGAGGGAGTTAAGCCAGATAAAAGCGTTGACCAGACAGTGATTGCGGCGACGGCCGAGCTAATTCATAAACAGCCAGAGGCTGAGCGGGCATCGCTCACCCAACGTTTGGCGGGCTACATGGCTTCGAACGAAGTTCTGGATGGTAAGGCTGAAGATATTGCTAAACAGCTTAATGCTCATGTTAAATCGTATCAGAACAACCCATGGGTATCGAAGCAACAAGCCTCGCAGCCTATCGAGCCTGAATCAATGGCGGCTGCGCCACACCAGCAGGTAAGCCAATCGCCGAGTTCTAAAGTTACAGGCGTGAAAGAGCATCATGCTAGCATTGCTGCGGAGCGCCCAATGCACAACGCCACCGCGGCGCTAGCGCATTAGCGCAAATGACACAGCGCGCAGAATTCATGGATTTGCTGTCGTAGTGTATTCGTATTCATTTGCGTATTAGGGCCGAAAACCGTTCAATGATAGGCATCTCATCCGAACGAATGCAGGTGCCATGTCCAGAGCTTTGGCTTTCCCCGAACGCGATAAATCGCTGCATTTATTAGTGGTGGATGATCAGGATTTCGACCGCGCCATGATATGCGCCCGCCTGCGCGAGGTTGCCCCCGCCGACACCATGATTGTTGAGTGTAAGTGCGGTGAAGAGGCGTTATCCATTATCAAAAATTCGGCGATACCGTTCGACTGTGTGCTGCTCGATATGAACCTGCCCGATATTCATGGCGCACAGTTAACGCCTATGATTCTTGCCCTGCAAAAAAATCTCAGCATTGTGATGATTACGGTTGAAGCGGATATGGATAAGGCGCTCAGCTGCCTAAAGGCGGGTGCGCAGGATTTCTTGATCAAGGGCGAATATAGCAATGCGGGGCTTTACCGTGCTGTGCGCTATGCGATGGAGCGTCAAACGGCAGCGATGGAAAATATTCGCCTGATTGCCGAGCTGGCGCACGAACGCGAAGTGAGTGCGATGCAGAAGGATTTTATTCATCTAGTGAGCCATGAATTTCGTACGCCGTTGGCAATTATTTCGGGCGCCATGCAAATGCTGGCCGCCAAAGCGCCCGAACTGAAAAACGGCGCAGGTGCCGCCCAGTTTGCCAAGGTGGATGCGGCAATCTCGCGATTGGTTGGTCTGCTGGATAATGTGTTGCGCCTGAGCCAAGTGGAGGAGGGGAAAGAAATTTTTGTTCCCGTCATGTTCGATATGCGCGAGGCGCTGCAACTGGCGACAGAAAGTTTCGACGCGCAGCGCCTGAGTGTCGAGGGTGCCTCTAATTCCGTACATTATTTTGGTGATCAGCGGTTGGTCGAGTATGCGATTCATAACGTTGTCGGCAACGCACTAAAATATTCGCCGGCAGATGCTAAAGTGGCGCTCGCGATTTTTATTTTCCCCCATGCAATCGAGGTTGTGGTGTCGGACAAGGGCACGGGCATGTCGCCAGAGATGATCGCGCGTGCGGGTGAGAAATTCCACCGCGATAAAAAAACCTCGCATATCGAGGGCACAGGCCTTGGAATTCACCTTGCTAAGCGGTTCATGGAATTCCACGGGGGCTCGTTGATTTTTGAGAGCGAGCATGGGCTGGGAACCACCGTTCGCATGGTGTTTCCGTACGAGGCATCGGCACTGGTTGGGGCGAGCTAACAGTCGGTTCGCTAGCCGCTTGACGCATCACGCCGCGCCGCCTAAACATCGGGCAACCCATTTTTAGGAGCCTTACTATGTCGCTTATTCGTACCTTCGCCGCGCGCGAAATTCTTGATAGTCGTGGCAACCCAACCATCGAGGTGGATGTGCTACTCGAAAATGGGGTGATGGGGCGTGCGGCGGTGCCATCGGGCGCATCGACAGGCAGCAAAGAGGCGCTGGAGCTTCGCGACGGCGAGGCGCGCTATAACGGTAAAGGCGTGCTGAATGCCGTAGCGAATGTGATCGCATTGGGTGATAAATTTCGTGGGCTCGATGCGATGGACCAAGTGCTCATCGACCAAACGCTGATCGATTTTGATGGCACGCCGACGAAATCGACCTTTGGCGCGAATGCGCTGCTTGGCATTTCCCTCGCTGTGGCTAAGGCGGCGTCGAAAACAGCGGGTTTGCCGCTATATCGCTATGTGGGCGGTGCATCGGCCAGCGTGTTGCCTGTGCCGATGATGAACATCATCAACGGTGGTGCGCATGCAGACAATCCCATCGACATCCAAGAATTCATGATTATGCCAATCTCTGCCTATAATTTTGCGGATGCAGTGCGGATGGGTGCGGAAGTATTTCATGCCCTGAAAAAGCAATTGAAGGATGCTGGTCACAACACGGGTATCGGCGATGAGGGCGGCTTTGCGCCGAATTTGAGCAGCGCCGAGGAAGCATGCAGCTTTATTTGTAAGGCGATTGAAGCGGCGGGATATAAACCTGGTGAGGATATCAGCCTAGCACTGGATGCGGCATCCACCGAGTTTTATAAAAACGGTAAATACGAACTGAAGGGTGAGGGCAAATCCCTCGATGCGCAAGGGCTGATCGATTATTACAGTAACCTTATTGCCAAGTTCCCCATCGCATCGATTGAAGATGCGTGTTCCGAGGATGATGAGGCAGGCTGGAAAGCGATGACCGCCGCCCTTGGCCGGCGCGTACAGCTGGTGGGCGATGATCTGTTCGTCACCAACCCGGCGATTTTAGCTGATGGCATTCAAAAGGGGTTGGCGAACGCGCTGCTTGTTAAAGTGAACCAAATCGGCACGCTAACCGAAACCCTGCGTGCCGTGGAAATGGCGCACCGTGCGGGTTACCGCGCAGTGATGAGCCACAGAAGTGGCGAGACAGAAGATACCACCATTGCCCATCTTGCTGTGGCCACCAACTGCGGCCAAATTAAGACGGGTGCACCTTGCCGCACCGACCGCACCGCTAAATACAACGAGCTGATTCGCATTGAGGAGCAGCTGGGCGGCAGTGGAATCTATGCGGGTCGGGCTGGTTAATCCCTAAGTAATCGCACCTGTTGCCCACAATCCTCAGTCGCTTAGAAAGCGATAAATGGGCCGGAAAACACTGTAACAAGTGGCTCTAAACTGCTATAACATCACGATTATGTTGCGTGAATTGCCGTTCAGCGATCTGAATGGTTGTTTAGTAATGGTCTTGAAACTAAGCCTGACAGGAGCCTCGCGCTGATGATGGTGCGTGTGAAGAAGCAAGCGCTTACCCCCATGCGGTTAATGAAACCGCTGATGTGGATGTTTGTCGCGTTTTACATGGGCTACCATATGTTACACGGCGAACGTGGATTATATGCGCTGATGCGTGATAAGCGCGAGTTGGCGCGTCTTGAGCAAGAATTGGCTACAAGTAAGGCTGCTCGCGAAAAAATGGAATTACACGTGACACATTTGCGGAGTAATTCGCTCGACCGTGATTTGCTCGACGAGCAAATGCGCCGTATGATGGGCGTGATGAAAAAGGGCGAAGTGGTTGTGCTGAGCGACTCTTAGCGGACTCGTCTATCGGGCGCCTTGGCCTTTTGTGGCGCCGCAATGCATAGCACCGTTGGGTTATGGTCGCTGATACCCTTGTTATCTCTGGTGAGTGTTGGGCGGGTAATATTGCCTAATCGCGAATGAAGTTCATGCGATACAAAAATATAATCAATCGTCATTGCGTTGTCGCCATGGCCAACAGAGAAAATATTGTGCAGCTTTCCTTGCGATGCATCGATGAGGCCAGACTTTGAAAGTGTATCGAGCGCTTTGATGTCAACGGGTTGGTCGACGCCTTCGCGTAGGACGCGGTCGGCGGCATTAAAATCGCCGCAGACAATGATGTGATTCTGTTTGTGCGCGCTCTTGGATGTTAGGCGCGCGCTGACGCTATCAACAAACTGCGCAACTATTTCCGCTTGTTTTTCTCGTTTACTGAGTCGATGGGGGTTGACGACCCATGGTGCAGCATTGGGAGTAGCGGTCTGTGGTGTAGCATTTGCTACAAAACCATTCGATGCCAAATGCAGATTGGTAACAAAATAATTCTCCGCTGTTTCCCTATCCTTGAAATGCGCCACTAATGGCTTACGTGAATCAATAAAGGCGCTGTTATTGGGGTCGATGAGGGATGGATTCGTGTGGCGAAGTTTAAGTTGCCCTTCTTCCACAGCAATATCAGCAATAGGCTGCGTGTGGTTGTTTGGCTGATGAGCGGTAACGAGAGTAGCTCGATCGGGCCGATAGAGAAATCCGCATCGTATGTTGGAGCCTGTCTTGCCTCCGTCGTGGTTATTTTTGGGGGCAATTTCGGTGTAGCGATATTCAGCGCCGCGAGCATTACTTATTGCATCAATTAATTTTTGTGCATTTGCAGCGGCGCTGGTCGTTCCGTCATCCAGTGCACCAGAATCATCGCACATTTCTTGAAGAGCGATGATATGGGGATTTTCAAGGCCCTCTACAATTGCGCGGCCGATTCGCGCTGCTTTTTCGGCGGTTATCCTTGGGTCATCGCCAAAATTTTCTAGGTTCCACGTCGCGATGCGAAACGGAGAAACGGTTGCTTTATTGGATTGCGGCCGATTTCGTGTGTAATGTGTGCTCATTGCGCCATCCTAGAGGAGGCGGGTTGTTTTAGTGTTAAGATTTTATGACAATTCCCTATGTTGCACTGCACTACAACCCGCTGAAATGCTGCGTTTAGCGCTTGTGCTTCGTGATTTTATCTCTACAAGGGGACTTCGCAATTATAAGCAAAAACGAAGGATGATTCCTATGCCTGCAGCCGCGAAGAACGCACCCGCCAAAACTCCTGCAAAATCCGCCGCGCTTAAATCGGTCGATACATCGAAAAAATCAGCGCCATCGACAGCGCTATCGAAAGAAAAACAACTCGCCATGTATCGCGAGATGTTGCTCATCCGCCGCTTTGAGGAAAAGGCGGGCCAGCTGTATGGTATGGGTCTCATCGGCGGGTTCTGCCACCTATATATCGGTCAGGAAGCCGTGGTGACGGGTATTCAGGCCGCTGCGAAAGAAGGCGATGCAGTCATCACCACCTACCGCGACCACGCGCACATGCTGGCCTGCGGCATGGACCCCAAAGGCATCATGGCCGAGTTGACTGGCCGCATTGGTGGCTTCAGTAAAGGTAAGGGGGGGTCGATGCATATGTTCTCGGTGGAGAAGCAATTCTTCGGTGGGCACGGCATTGTGGGCGCGAACGTGCCACTGGGCACGGGCATGGCCTTCGCGCAAAAATATAAAGGCAGCAATGCAATCACCATGACCTATTTCGGTGATGGCGCGAGCAACCAAGGCCAAGTGTATGAGAGCTTTAACATGGCCTCGTTGTGGCAGTTACCGGTGGTCTACATCATCGAGAACAACGAATACGCGATGGGCACCAGCACCCAGCGCCACGCGGCGGATACGCATTTGTTCAAGCGCGGCGAAGCATTCGGCATCCCTGGCGTTCAGGTGAACGGCATGGATGTGCTGGAAGTGTATGAAGCCTCGAAAAAAGTGATCGAGCATGTGCGTTCGGGCAAAGGCCCTTACCTCATGGAAGTGAAGACCTATCGCTACCGTGGCCACTCGATGAGTGACCCTGCGAAATACCGCAGCAAGGAAGAGGTCGAGGATTACAAAGAAAACCGCGACCCCATCAACCAGTTCAAGAAATACCTCGAAGGTGCGGGCATTGGCAGCGAAGCCGCCTTCAAGAAAATCGAGGATGAAGTGAAAGCGCTCGTGAACGACGCCGCCGAATTCGCCAAAGAATCACCCGAGCCGGATGCCACCGAATTGTGGACCGACATTCTGAGCCAGTAGGAGAGAACGATGACCCAACAAACCGTACGAGTGGCCCTGCGTGATGCAATGGCCGAAGAAATGCGTCGCGACAAAGATGTGTTCGTGATGGGCGAGGAAGTGGCCGAGTACCAAGGTGCCTATAAGGTGACTGAAGGCTTGCTTGCCGAGTTCGGCGCGAAGCGCGTGGTGGATACGCCGATTACCGAGCATGGCTTTGCGGGCCTCGCCGTGGGTGCGGCGTTTCAGGGATTGAAGCCAGTCGTGGAGTTCATGACGTGGAACTTTGCAATGCAGGCGATTGACCAGATTTTGAACTCGGCCGCGAAAACGCTGTATATGAGCGGTGGCCAAGTGAAATCCCCCATGGTGTTCAGGGGGCCCAACGGCGCCGCGAGCCGCGTGGGCGCGCAGCACAGCCAGTGCTACGCTAGCTGGTATGCTCATTGCCCCGGATTGAAAGTGATTGCGCCATACGATGCGGCGGACGCGAAAGGCTTGCTGAAAGCTGCAATCCGTGACCCGAACCCCGTTATTTTCCTCGAGAACGAATTGCTCTACGGCGTTAGCTTCGATGTGCCCGATGATGCGGATTACATTGTGCCCATCGGCAAAGCAGCCGTAAAAAAACAAGGGACGGATGTGACCATTGTTGCGTTCAGCATCTGCGTGAAATACGCGCTCGAGGCGGCGGAGAAGCTGAAGGCTGAAGGCATCAGCGCAGAAGTGATTGACCTTCGCACCATTCGCCCGCTCGACAAACAATGCATCATTGATTCGGTACGCAAAACGCACCGCCTGATTTCGGTGGAAGAGGGCTGGCCTGTTGCGGGCATTGGTTCGGAAATCGCCGCGATTGCGATGGAAGAATTGTTCGACGAGCTGGATGCACCGATGGTGCGGGTAACGGGCAAAGATGTACCGCTGCCATACGCTGCGAACCTTGAGAAATTAGCGTTGCCAACCACCGATGATGTGATTGTTGCCGCGCGTGAGATTTGCCAACCACGCAGCAAAGCTGCGTAAACGGAGGGTGCTATGAAGCCAGTAATAGTAGGTGCGGCGATTGCCATTATCAGTGCTGCTGTTGGAGGCTTTGTTAGCCGTCCATCGATGATGAATGGTATGAGTGCGCCACGCACGATTAATGTTAGTGGCAATGCGAACCGCAAGCTGGTGCCCGATGAAGCACATTTGCGTGTGAACCTCAACTCCATGAAGCTGAAAATGGCGGAAGCCAAAGGTGACCATGACGAGAAATTGAAGAAATTACTCGCCATCACGAAAGCCGAAGGGGTGGAGGAGCGCAAAGTGCGGACGGAAAGCTCCAGCGTTCAGCCCATTTATGAATATGTGGCACCGCAGCCAACCGCCATCATGCCCAACCCCCAACCCAAGCGTGAATTCCGTGGCTACCGCGTGCAAACATTGCTGGATGTCACGGTGGTGGATACCAGTAAGGTTGGCGCGTTGATGGAAAAAATCACCGAAGCGGGCTTCGAGCAAGGCGCGAATACCGAATGGGGCAATCTGCTCGACTTGCAATATCAGGTGAGTGAGCCAGAAAAGAAACGTGATGAGTTATTGGCGGAAGCGATTGCAAGTGCTCGCACCAAGGCCGAGCGCATGGCGGAAGCAAGTGGCTCGAAAGTGGTGGGCGTGCGTCAGATTAGCGAGGGTAATGTAAGGAATTACATGGAGCCACCACCGCTACCTGTAATGGCAATGGCGCGCGGGGCTGCGATGGATATGGCGGCTGAAAGTGCGCCCGTTGCACCACCATCGGGCGAGCAAAATTTACAAGCGAATGTATCTGTCATTTTTGAATTGAAATAAGAGGACTTCCCATGCCCATCGAAATTACCATGCCCGCACTTTCCCCTACGATGACCGAGGGTAACCTCGCGAAGTGGACGAAGAAAGAGGGCGATAAAATTAAAGCTGGCGACGTGATTGCCGAAATCGAGACCGATAAGGCAACGATGGAAGTCGAAGCGGTGGATGAGGGTATCCTTGGCCGTATTGTGGTGAAAGCTGGTACCGAAGGCGTGAAAGTGAATGAAGTCATCGCGCTGATTCAGGCCGAGGGCGAAGATAAAAAAGCACTGGATGCATGGAAGCCAAAAGTGGCTGCCGCACCGAAGGTTGAAGCAGCACCCGCTGCCGCAGCCAGCACCAGTACCGCGCCTGCCGCACCCGTGGCAGCAGCAAGCATTGCACCTGTGGCCAGCAAAGCCCCCGCAGCACCGATTGCCTCAGCCGCGCCAGCGCACGGTGGTGCAGCAGGCAGCCGCGTGAAGGCTAGCCCACTCGCCAAGCGCTTAGCGTCGGCAAAAGGCATCGACCTGACGGGTGTGATTGGCAGTGGCCCCGGTGGGCGCATTGTGAAGGCAGATATTGAAGCAGGCGCTGGCCGCGCTGGCGGCGGTGCCGTGCGCCGTAACCCTCAAGAATTTGTGCAGGTGCCCAACAACGCGATGCGTAAAGTGATTGCCCGCCGCTTGAGCGAAAGCAAACAACAAGTGCCACACTTTTATGTGACGGTGGAAGTTGAGCTGGATGCGATGCTCGCTGTGCGCGCGCAGTTGAACGCGGATGCTGAACGCAAAGTGAGCAAGGGTAACCCGCCCGCCTATAAACTCTCGGTGAATGATTTGGTGATTAAAGCCACGGCGCTTGCCATGCGCGATAAACCAAACTGCAACGTGAGTTGGTATGACGACGCGATTATCCAATATAACAACGTGGATGTAAGCGTTGCCGTTTCGACCGATGGTGGGCTGATTACACCGATTGTGCGTAATGCTGACCAGAAATCGCTGCCGCAAATTTCGACCGAGATGAAAGATCTCGCGAGCCGCGCCCGCGCGAACAAGCTGAAGCCCGAAGAATTCCAAGGCGGCGGCTTTAGCATCAGCAACCTTGGCATGTATGGCGTGAGCACGTTCCAAGCCATCATCAACCCGCCACAAGCGTGTATTTTGGCGATTGGTGCGGGCGCGAGCAAGTTGGTGATGCGCGATGGCGGTGTGAAAGAAATTCAGGTGATGAATGCCACGCTTTCGGTGGATCACCGTGCGGTGGATGGGGCGCTAGGGGCTGAGTTCCTGCAAGTGTTCAAGCGCTACATGGAAACGCCTGTCCTGATGTTTGTGTAAGGAGCACGGCGTGGCCGAGTATATCTGCACTGCCTGCGGATATGAGGGGCCTGGCCGTACACGTAAGCGTGGCAGCAAGGGGATGGAGATATTCATCTGGTCAGTGCTGATGGTTCCAGGGCCGTTTTATTCGCTCTATCGGCGGGTTGGCCTGAAGCGTGAATGTACCCATTGCGGCTTGCCCACAGTGGTGAATGTGAATAGCGACGCAGGCTTCATCGCCAAGCGTAAAATAGATATCGAGCTGGGGCTGATTACGATTCCCAAGGTCGAGGAGAAGAAAGTGGCGGAGGCTTTCGGTAACGATAAACCTGCCGTGAAAAGAGAAACAAAACGGGTTATCGACCCAGAGCAATTTTAGGAGAGAAA
>CAUJIC010000058.1 GCA_963205305.1 Pseudomonadota bacterium
TGCGAACCACAAACTCATCCGCAGCATGGATATCTATGTTACCTATGATTTGCCCGCCGTTCGTAAAGCCCTGCGCCAATTCCTGCCGAATGAAAATATCGGTGTATCGATGGTCAATACCCGCATCGCCCTAACGGGGGATGTGACCAGCGCGGCAGCGGCCACCAGCGCCATGGAAATTGCAACCGAATTCCTTACAGGCAAACGCAGCAATGCGGAAAGCCTACGCACAGTTGCAACCGATAGCGCGTCTTCGCCCATCCTCAACATGATGAAGATTAGCTCGGGTCAGCAGGTCATGCTGCGCATCCGCATTGGCGAGGCACAGCGCAGCGCCATTAAAAACCTCGGCGTCAGCTTGCAAGCTGCCGGCAATTCTAGCCTACCCTTTAGTATTGGTACAGGCATTGGCCGCACCTTTGCCGCTTCCTCAAGCGCCACGGCTGCCTTCAGCTACGGTTCCTACACCCTCTCCAGCAACACCAATTCGTATGGCTTCCTTTCTGGCCAAACCCCTGGCAGCACGGGCATTGGCGGCACGCTTGAGGCACTTGAGCGCAACGGTATGGTTAAAATTCTGGCCGAGCCAAACCTCACCGCCTTGTCGGGCGAAGAAGCGCAATTCCTTGCTGGCGGCGAATTCCCGATTCCTGTTCCGCAACAAGGCGGCACCGTCACGATTGAGTACAAACCCTTCGGTGTTGCGCTCAAGTTCACGCCGTATGTGCTAAGCCCCAACCGTATCCGAATTCAAGTGAACCCCGAAGTGTCCGAGGTGAGCAGCCAAAACTCGCTCGTTACCTCAAGCGGCTATACCGCGCCTTCCATCATCACACGCCGCGCTTCGACCACAGTCGAACTGGCTCCGGGTGAAAGCTTCATGATTGCAGGTCTGATGCGTGACGATGTGAACACCTCGATCGACCAACTCCCTGGTGCGGGCGATATTCCTGTCCTTGGCGCGTTGTTCCGCTCGACCGCCTTCCGCCGTAACGAGAGCGAATTGGTGATTTCGGTTACCCCGTATTTGGTGGATCCTGTCAAAGGCTCCGACATCAAGCTACCAACGGATGACTACCGCCCAGCGAGCTTTATGGACAGCATCTTCTTTGGTGCGCTCGGCGCGACCCGCAACGACAAAGACCCAAGCGCTGAAGGCCCCGTGGGCTTCATGACGGATAACTAGGAGCAATAGGCATGCAACGGATGAACTCACTACGTTCGATGGTACTGGCAACTGGTTTGCTTGCGCTTGCAGCGTGCGGCCAGCCCCCTGCCAACTCAGCCTTCTTGAACCGTGGTGGGCCCGAGTCCATCCTTGATGTCTCGTCGGAAGTGGTGAATCTCAGCACCGCCAGCAAATCCGATCTCGTCGACCTCGCAACATGGGTCGAGAAAGACCGCCCAACCCGCGCGCAGTTAAATTGCCAAGCCGGCAATCGTAACTGCACGGATGCGCAAAAAATCCTCGACCTAAGTGGTATCCCCACGGTGGATGGCGCTGGCAGCGAAGATACAGTCACCCTCGTTTACGAGCGTATTTTGGCGCGCGACTGCAACCAGCGCTATGTCGACAATCCCTACAATTACTACAACACCAACCACCCCAGCCTTGGCTGTGCAACGGCAGCCAATATGGTGCAGCACGTAACCAACAAGCAGGAATTCGTCAGCCCTAACCTGTCGGATGATCCTAGTGCAACGCGCGCCATCAACGATTACCGCCGCGCCCATACGCCACGCCCGGTCATTCCTTCCTACACCATCAATGAATCGGCAATCTCTGGCAACTAGCCGCTCGATTCACGGCAGATTTGCATCAGGTTTCTATAAAAGTATGGGTTGCTAGTTGCTGGTCACTTCTTCGCTTTATTCCCCAATGGCCGCGATTATGATTGCCCCCAAAACCAGACGATAAAGGCTCAACGCATGCAATCGCTACTCATTATTATTTCCCAAGCCGACCGCGAAGCATGGGCGCAATCTCTCGTAGCAACGGCGCAACCTACTCAGCCTACTATTTTGGTTTCAAGTCCTGCGGAAGCGGCGCGCTACATAGCCACACAAGGGATTCAGCCGACCCATATCGTGCTCGATATTGGCGGACGTGGCACCGATATTTTATCCGAAATTGATGCGCTGGCCGAGCAATGCGCGCCAGGCACGCGGGTTATTGCCGTCGGCAACACAAATGATATTGGCCTTTACCGCGAAATCCTCGCGCGCGGCGTGCTCGACTATCTGCCCATGCCAGCCGCTGTCGATGCCATCGTTAAAACACTCACCGCACCCGTTGCCAAAGCCCCTGTGGCCGCCCAACCAGCGCAACCTGTGGCCGCGCAACCTGCGGGCACACGGGCATCTAAGCGCGTCATCGTGTTCATGAGTGCCGCGTCAGGCGATGGCGCTTCCACCGTCGCACTCAACACTGCCTATGCGATTAGCCAGCTAGTCGATGGAAAAACCATTCTAGTCGATATGGATTACCAGTTCGGCATGGTCGCCAAAAACCTTGCCGTGCAAAACCAATATGGCATCCGTGAATTGTTCGACCATTCCGAGCGCGGGGTCGATAGCACCCTCATCAAGCGCATGGTCTCCAGCTACCAAAAACTCGATGTGATTTCCGCCCCGGGCGAACTGCGCTATTTACCCACCGTTAGCGCGCAGGTGATAGCGGATCTCATCACCACGTTGAAGGAAAACTACGACAACGTGATCATCGATTTGCCGCATGTGTGGCTGCCTTGGGTGGCCACCGCCGCACAGCAATCCACACATTTGGTGCTAGTCTCGCAATTATGGCTCAAGTCGGTGTCGCATGCCGCACGCATGATGCGTGCCTTCCGCGAGATTGGCGTCACCAACAACGTCATCGCCATCATCAACCGCAGCGGTGCCAAATTCAAAGAGGCTATCGAGCCCAAAGATTTCGAGCGCGTCTGCGGCACCAGCATTCGCCATACCGTCACCAACGACATTAAAACCATTGTCGCTGCCGAAGCTGCCGCCTCCACCTTAATCGAGCAGCCCCCAAGTGAGATTGGGGCCGACATCCAGAAAATCGCGCGCAGCTTGCTCGGCATGAGCACCGATACGGTGACGACGGAAAAGCGTTCAGGTCTGTTTGCTAAACTCAAAGGGTAGTGCCCATGTTCGGTAAAAAAATCACGGATACCGAAACCGCCGCTGCACCCTCGCCGCTGCAAAACCCCACAGGCCTTCCCCCACAGGCGAGCGTGAACCCCGCCAGCCTAACGAGCAGTGTCGCCAGCACAGGCCAACCCAGTGCCGATTATGGCGCGCCACTGGTGCGCTATCGCGATTTGAATTTGGAGACAGCTGATTACGTCGAAGCCAAACAGCAAATGATTGCGGAACTGCTCGACCAAGTCGATTTCCAATCGCTCGAACAATTTGCCCCTGCGCGTAAGCGCCAGCGCATCTCGGATGCGTGCGAGAAAATCCTCCCTAAAATTTCGATTCCGCTCACCGCCGCGCAAATCAACCTCATCACCGCGCAGGCGATTGATGAAATCCTCGGGTTTGGCCCCATTGAGCCGCTGTTGCGCGACCCCGATGTCAACGACATCATGATCAACACCGCCAAAAAAGTATATATCGAGAATAAAGGCAAAATGTACGTGACGGACATCGTGTTTGCCAATGATCAACACCTCATCGGCGTCATCCAGCGCATCGTTAGCCGTGTGGGCAGGCGTGTCGATGAAGCCAACCCCATGGTCGATGCCCGCATGCCCGATGGTTCGCGCTTCAACGCCATCATCCCACCGCTCGCGCTCGATGGGGCGCTGGTCTCCATCCGTAAGTTCAAAAAGAACAAAATGCCGCTGTCGGATTACATGAAATACGATTCGCTCAGCCCCGCCATGGCACAGTTTTTGGCCATTGCTGGCGCTATTCGCCTCAACATCATCATCTCAGGCGGTACAGGTTCGGGTAAAACCACCTTGCTCAATGCGCTGTCGGGGCATATCGACCCAAGCGAACGCGTGATAACGATTGAGGATGCGGCCGAATTGCTGCTGCAACAACCCCACGTATTGCGGCTTGAAACCCGCCCCGCCAGCACCGAAGGGCGCGGCGAAATCAACCAGCGCCAGCTCGTGCGTAACGCCCTGCGGATGCGCCCTGACCGCATTATCTTGGGTGAGATTCGTGGCGACGAGGTGATCGACGTGCTTTCGGCCATGAACACCGGCCACGATGGCTCCATGGCCACCATCCACGCCAACACCCCGAAAGATTGCTTGCTGCGTATCGAGAACCTTGTGGCCATGTCCTCGGTCAAGGTGGAATCAGGCTCGCTGCGCTACCAAATCGCAAGCGCCGTGAACCTCATTGTCCAAATCCAACGCATGCGCGATGGCAGCCGCCGTATTACGCATATCGAGGAAATTCTGGGCATCAAGAATGGCGAAATCGAGACCCAAACTATCTTCTCTTATGAAATCCGCGGTAGCGATAGCAACGGCAAGTTGATTGGGGATTTTATAGCACACCAAGCCAGCCCCGCGCTGCTTTCGCGCGCCCAATACTTCGGTCGCGGCGAGGAGTTGCTTGCATGTATACGCGCAGGCGAGGTAAACTAGCGGCATGACTCCATTATTCGTAGCCCTTGGTATCGGACTCCTTGCCTACGTCATCTTTGTGATTGCCGTACCCAAGGCCGTACCCAAGGAATCCGATGATTATTTGCGCAGCGCGCTCGACCGCTTGGCCGAGGAAAATATCGTCGCCCAGAAGGAAAAAGAGGAAATCCTACGCGATCAGCTGGGCGATGCCTCGCCGCTTGTGCGCTCCATTTTTGGCCTTGGCTTCATGCAACCCATCTACCAAGCGGGGCTGCAGGCGGGCTATAACACCAACTTGCAAAAACTCCTCATCATCATGCTCGCCACCTTTGGCGTGGTCGCCTGCGTGTGCCTTTACTTAGGCGTAGGGCCGCTCAGCTTCGTTGTAGGGTTGGTGGCAGCCTATCTCATGCCACTGCGTCACTGCGCCAAAACCATCAAAAAACGTAATAATAAGTTCATCAATAACTTCCCCGATGCGCTCGATATGATTGTGCGCTCGGTGCGCTCAGGTTTCCCTATTTCGGTCGCCATGCAAATGTTGGCGGAAAATGCTGAGGAGCCCGTACGTAGCGAGTTTCGTCAGGTGACGGATGAAATTGCCCTTGGCCGCAGCTTGCCGCAAGCCTTGGCGCGCCTAGCCAGCCGCATCAACGAGCCGGATATTCGCTTCTTCGTAGTCGTGCTCACCGTACAGCAGGAAACGGGCGGTAACCTTGCCGAAATCGTCAGCAACCTCTCAGGCATCATCCGCAAGCGCAAACAGCTACGCAACAAAATCCGCGCCATGACCTCCGAGGGCAAAGCCACGGGCCTCATCCTCGGCGGGTTGCCCGTCTTTGTATTTCTCATGCTCTATTTCATGCAGCCAGGCTACCTCGCGCCCTTCTTCAATGATCCGCTGGGCATGAACTTATTCGGCAGCGCCATTGCCCTGATGGTCGTCTGTTATTTTGTCATCAAACAAATGATCAATGTAGATATCTGATGAGCACCATTCTCGCATTGCTGGCCGCGATTGGAGCTTTCTCCATCATCCTGATACTCGATAAACTGCGCGCCGATAAAAAGGCTCGCGAAACGCTGCGCGCGCGCATTTCGCCCGATGGCTCGTCGATGTACGATGATGGCGCACCCGAAAAACACAACAACCTCAACGGCGAACCCTCTGCTGGCGCACAGCGCTTGCTTGGCCTCCTGCGCGCCATGGGCGTCAACACCGATGAAGCAAGCAAGCAGCTCGATGCGCGCTTTGCCCAAGCAGGCATCAGCTCGCCCGACGCACCTGCCTACTACCTCTTTTTCCAACGCGTAGGGGGCATTGCACTGCTCATGCTGGCGCTTTTCGTCTACAGCACCGCCAACGCCGATAACAAACTGCTGATGTCGCTGCTCGCGCTCATCATCACCGTCATCGCATTATTCGGCCCCAAACTCTACCTACAGAACACCATCGACAAGCGCAAAAAAGTCCTTCTGCGCGCCTTCCCTGATACGCTCGATCTGCTGCTTATCTGCGTGGAATCTGGCCTCGCGCTCGATGCGGCACTCACCCGCGTGTGTAACGAGCTAGGTGCCGCCTACCCCGAAATGACGGCCGAACTCAACCGCACACGGCTCGAACTCGCCCTGCTGAACGATCGCGTGCGTGCGCTTAGCAACCTTGGCGAACGCACCGATATGTCCGCCTTTCGCTCGCTCATTTCTGCCCTCATCCAGTCCGAGCGCTTCGGCACCTCGCTCACCGATACGCTACGTGTCCTGTCGGAAGAATTCCGCCTCGAGCGCCTTTCCATGGCCGAGGCCAAGGCCGCGCGCCTGCCCGTGCTGATGACGGTTCCGCTCATCTTCTTGCTCATGCCTGCCTTGTTCATCATTGTGCTGGGGCCTGCCATCGTCAATATCACCAGCACGCGCGACGAAATGGCCCGCAAGAAATAGGCGGCTGGCTTTATCCGCCCATTCGCGTATAATCTCCGCCCATGACCAGTAAGCGCCCCGCATCCCCACGCCTTGCTATCGCTTCGGATTTCACACCCAGCGGTGACCAGCCACGCGCCATTGCACAGTTGGTCGAGGGTTTGAAGCAGCACAAAAAAGACCAAGTGCTGCTTGGCGTCACGGGTTCAGGCAAAACCTTCACCATGGCGAAAGTGATCGAGGAAACGCAGCGACCCGCCATTATTCTGGCGCACAACAAAACCCTCGCCGCGCAGCTTTACTCCGAGATGAAGCACTTCTTCCCCAACAACGCGGTGGAATATTTCGTGTCCTACTACGATTATTTCCAGCCCGAGGCCTACATCGCCAAAACGGATACCTTCATCGAGAAGGATTCAAGCATCAATGAGCAGATCGACCGCATGCGCCACTCCGCCACCCGCTCGCTACTCGAACGGCGCGATGTGATTGTGGTGGCGAGCGTGAGCTGCATCTACGGCATTGGCTCGGTCGAGACCTACACAGGCATGACCAAAACCGTAAAAGCGGGCAGCGATGTGGTGCAGCAGCAATTCCTGCGCGGCCTTACCGAGCTGCAATATAAGCGCAACGACATGGCTTTCGTGCGCGGCAATTTCCGCGTGCGCGGCGACAATATCGACCTCTACCCAGCCCACATGGAAGACTCGGCATGGCGCTTTTCATTCTTCGGCGATGAGCTTGAGTCCATCCACGAATTCGACCCGCTGACGGGTGAGCGCGGCGCGGCCTTAAGCGAAGTAACCATCTACGCCAACAGCCACTATGTCACGCCCAAACCCACCATCGAAAAGGCCATCAAACAAATCAAAGTCGATTTGGTGGAGCGCGTAAAATGGTTCGAGAAGGAAGGTAAACTCCTCGAAGCCCAACGTATCGGCCAGCGCACCGCGTTCGATCTTGAGATGCTCGTCGAAACGGGCATGTGCCGCGGCATCGAGAATTACAGCCGCTACCTTGCAGGATCCGCCCCGGGTGAACCACCCCCGACTCTTTTCCAATATGTGCCTCAAGATGCAATCTTGTTCGTCGATGAGAGCCACGTCACCCTAAGCCAAATTCGCGGCATGTATAACGGCGACCGCAGCCGCAAAATTGTACTGTCCGAGCACGGCTTCCGCCTACCTGCCTGCATGGATAATCGCCCGCTCAAGTTCGAGGAGTGGGATGCCCTGCGCCCACAAACCATCTGCGTTTCCGCAACGCCCAACGAGCTTGAGGTTGGCTGGGCAGGTGGCGTGGTGGCCGAACAGCTCATTCGCCCCACGGGGCTGGTGGACCCCGTCTGTATCGTCCGCCCTGTTGCGACACAGGTCGATGATTTATTGGGCGAGGCGAAAGCCGTCACCGCCAAAGGCCAGCGCGTGCTGGTCACCACCCTCACCAAGCGCATGGCCGAGGAACTAGCCGAGTATATGGACGAAGCGGGCATCAAGGTGCGCTACTTACATTCCGATATCGATACGCTCGAACGCATCGAGATTATTCGTGATTTACGAATAGGTACGTACGATGTTCTCATCGGCGTGAACCTGTTGCGCGAGGGGCTGGATATCCCCGAGTGCGGGCTCATGGCGATTTTGGATGCGGATAAGGAAGGCTTCTTGCGGAGCAAAACCGCACTCATCCAAACCATAGGCCGCGCCGCACGCAATGTCGATTCCCGCGTCATTCTCTATGCCGATAAAATGACAGATTCGCTGAAAGGCGCACTCGAGGAAACCGAACGTCGCCGCACCATCCAGCTCGCGCACAATAAAAAACACAACATCACCCCCACCTCCACCACCGCACGCCTGAGCGATGTGAAAAACGAAGCCGCCGAAGCCGAGCTCGCCCGCGAGGTGCAGGAATCGAACACAGGCATCGGCTTCACCGAAGGCTCACTCGATACGCATATTGCCGCGCTCAGGAAACAAATGCTCAAAGCCGCAGCCGATTTAGAGTTCGAGGAAGCCACCCGCCTACGCGACCAATTGCACAAGGCCGAAAAATTACTGATGGATTTACCGATTGGCGATGGCGTCTATGGCACCGTCGAACCGCAGATTAAAGCGCCAAAGGCGAAAAAGAAACGCGGATAATTACTGCTCTGGCCTTGCTATCCGCACTAGCTTATGTTCGGCTATGATGAGAGGTTTAGTATGTCCCAGACCGTCGGTTCGTTTTTGTTCGATTACATTCGCGCCAAAGGAGCCGAGCATGTGTTCGGTATCCCGGGGGATTTTGCGCTACCCACCTTCCGCTGGTTGCAGCAATCGGGGCTAGGTATCATCACGCTCACGCATGAACCCTCCGTAGGGTTCGCAGCCGATGGCTATGCGCGCGTGCATGGGTTTGGCGTGGCGCTCGTCACCTACTGTGTCGGTGGTCTCAACATGCTTAACTCGGTTGCCTGCGCCTATGCCGAGAAATCTCCCCTGCTGGTGCTTTCGGGTGGGCCCAGCCCTGCCGATAGAAAAGCCGATGGATTGCTGCACCACAAAGTTCGCACGTTCGATTCGCAGCGGCGTATCTACGAAGAAGTGACCATCGCCAACGCGGTGCTGAACGACCCCGAAACCGCAGCCGCCGAAATCATGCGCGTGATAGATGCAGTGCTTGAGCAATGCCGCCCAGGTTACATCGAAATTCCTTACGATGTGGTGGATATGCCCATCAAAACCCCCGCCATCATCAATAAACCCGCACCCGAGAGCGACGCCGAGAACCTCACCGCCATGATCGAGGATGCCGCCATGATGATAGGTAGCGCCAAGCAGCCCGTGATTATCGCGGATGTGGAGCTGCACCGCCACGGCCTCACCCCACTCGCACTCGCCATTGCCGAGAAATTCAATATCCCCATTGCCTCCACCTTGCTCAGCAAATCCGTGATTTCCGAAAATCACCCGCTGTTCATTGGCGTCTATTCGGGCTCACTTTCAAACAGCGCCGTGCAACGTTATGTCGAAGATTCCGACTGCATCCTCATGCTCGGCGCGTTCATCACCGATGTGTTCCTCGGCATGAACACCGCCAAGATCAACCGCCGCAACACCCTCATCGCCACCACCGAAAAAATGCGTATCGGATACCGCAGTTACGATAATGTCCTGCTCACCGATTTTCTAACGCAACTCGCTGCCGCACCCATCAACAAAAAAACACCTGCCGCGCTACCGCCACCTGCCGCCACGCCCAAACCACTCACCGATGCCGACCGCGCGCTGCCCATAAACATCGAGCAATTCTTTCGCATCATCGGGCTTAATATCACTCCTAACACCACCATTGTGTGCGACACGGGCGATGCGCTGCTGGGCGCGATGGATTTACGCACTGCCAGTGCCGCCAACTTTCTGTCGGATGCCTATTACCTTTCCATGGGCTTTGCCGTGCCTGCCGCGATTGGTGTGTTGGCCGCCGAGCCGAACGACCGCGTGCTTGCCATCGTGGGTGATGGCGCCTTCCAGATGACAGGTATCGAGTTATCGACCGCCGCCAAATACGACATGAAACCCATCGTGTTCGTACTCAATAACGATGGCTACGGCACGCAGCGTCACATCCTCGATGGTCCCTTCAACGAGATCCAGCGCTGGGATTATACCAAGCTCACCACCCTCATCCGTCATGGTAAAAGCTGGAAGGCCGATACGTGCGGGCAGCTTGAACAGGCGATTGCCGAAGCGATTGCAGCCGACACACTCTGCCTCATCGAAGTCACCATCCCGCGTGATGATTGCAGCCCGAGCCTGCGCCGTATGGGCGAGGAGCTGGGTAAATTAAGGGATAAGGAAAAAAGAAGGGGCTAGGAACGTTGCAGCTTGGGCTCCACAACCCGTTGCTCCATCACAGCACCATTGGCCACTACGGCGCTATAAGGGCCAGCAGGCTCAATGCCTGCCTGCGATTTACCAAATTTCAGTTGCCCACACACATCATTCAGCCGACCTAAATCAATTTTTAGGCCCTCTGGTTTCGAAGGATTGACCAAATCACCCTGAAAGATCGCTTGCATTTCAAGTGCCGAAACCGTGCCTTGGCAGACGGGCGGTTTATTTGGCCAATTCATTTGAATCATTACCGAGCTTCGTTGCTGTGCCAATCGGTCGAGTTCAGCTAGCAGCCGTTCATTGTTGCGCATATCTAGCGCGTTGCCGCGTTCGTCCTTCACGGTGAATTCGATCCTGCCTTCGTCGACGGCCGCCATAAATTCGTCGACAGCTTGAATATACTTCATCGCCTCTGGGCCAGCCATCGCAATCACCACCGATGCTGCCAGCGCAGCAGTCGTGGTTCCTCGATGTTCGAGTACCCATGTTTTTACGTTTTCTACCATCTTTCGCTCCATCCGCTTCAATGCACCAATATAAACAACGTGCTCGACTAGATGTATGACAGTTCGATTACATTTTACGGCTAGTGCGGATGCCTCGCTCGGCCTGCAGTTTCCTTTTGCAAATCCAACCACTTGTGGTATGTTGCAGCGCATTCATACTGCTAATAGATTTTGCTTTAACGAATTCTTCAACCTTCTTTGATATTCTGAGGATTCCAACATGGTGACGACACCCGACAACAAACGCACCAAACCCAAAAAGAAGACCAAAGAAAGAGACGATTTAATGGCGAATATGTTTGAGAATTCAAGCCTCTACTCCCTCAAAGAAATCCATCATGCAGGCATGGCACCCACCCGCATGATGGCCAACGTCGCCAAGCATATATTCTCCAACCCCATGAACCCCATGTCCTACACGGGCGTTGGCCGCCAAATGGCCGCCGCGGGCGAACTGGTCGAGCGGATTACCCAAAGCTACCCCAAACCTGAGTTTGGCCTCAAATTCACCCAAATTAACGGCAACCCAGTCGATGTCTGGGAAGAAGTCGCCATCGATAAACCCTTCTGTCGCCTGCTGCACTTCAAGCGCGCCACCAAGGTGAAAGGCGAAAAATTGCTGCTCGTGGCGCCCATGTCAGGGCACTATGCAACGCTGTTGCGTGGCACGGTCGAAGCCTTGCTGCCGCACCACGATGTCTACATCACTGATTGGCAGAACGCGCGCGATATCCCGCTCTATAAAGGCGAGTTCAACCTCGATACCTATATCGACTATGTGCTCGAGTTTATTCGCCATATTGGCCCCAACACCCATACCATGGCGGTCTGCCAACCGTCGGTGCCGCTGCTCGCGGCGGTGGCCATCATGAACGAGAAAAAAGACCCCTGCACCCCCAAAACCATGACGCTGATGGGCGGGCCCGTCGATACCCGCAAGGCGCCCACTAAGGTCAATCAATTCAGCCAAGAACATTCGATGGAATGGTTCGAAAACAACGTCATCACCCGCGTGCCACTCAACTACCCTGGCTTCGCGCGCCGTGTCTATCCTGGCTTCTTGCAACTAGCGGGCTTCATGAGCATGAACTTCGAACGCCATGCGGATGCCCATAAAAAACTCTTCAACGACATCACCATCGGCGATGGGGAAGCCGCCCAATCGCACCGCGATTTCTACGATGAATATCTCGCGGTCGCCGATCTGCCCGCCGAATATTACCTGCAAACCATCGAGGAAGTGTTCCACAAACACTCCCTACCCGATGGCCAATTCTACCATTACGAACAACGTGTGCAGCCAGCACTCATTACCAAAACCGCCATCCTGTGCATCGAGGGTGAGCTGGATGATATCTCGGGCGTTGGTCAAACCAAAGCGGCGCTCGATATCGCAACCAAGCTGCCCGATAGCAAAAAGAAATACCATCTTGCGCCCGCTGTTGGCCATTATGGTATCTTCAACGGTCGCAAGTGGCGCGAACAGATCCGCCCTGTGATTACGGCATGGATTGAAAAGCATAGCTAGGTTGATTGTATGACGGAATTTGACGTCAAATCATTCATCACCCAAATCGAACAAGAGCACGAAATCCGCGTTGGGCGCTCTATGCTCAGCTTGATGAGGGATTTTAAGTCATCCGGAACGTTTGAGTGCGCCCTTGCCCCCCGTGCGTTTGGCATGCACCCACGTCAACTAATGGCCACGGTCGAGCGTATTATAAAAAAAGTACATTTGAATCAGTTCGCCTCCGTAAGCTTCGATGGTGAGAAAAAAGTTGCGGTCATCATCAAGGCAAGCGATCTTCAAGCATCTGCCGCGCAAACGAATATCGCGACCATGTTAGGCCAAATTCACCAAGATGCTGCGCAACTAGGAATTTAACCCCCATCCCGAAAAAAATGCCAAGGCGTTGCCACCTCGGCATCAAAGTTTAACAGGGAGGCTTGCCTACCGCCTTTTAAGGGGCTGCAGGCGTTCGCGCGCTAATAAAGCAGCGCAAAGTGGGCGCGTTATAGGCGCAAAAAAGCCATAGTCAAGGGAATAGTGGCCGCCTGACGCTATCACCTACGCGTGATGTTCAAGGAATTTCTGCGCTTCTAGGGCTGCCATACAACCTGTGCCAGCGGCCGTAATGGCTTGGCGGTAGATTTTATCCTGTACATCACCCGCTGCGAACACGCCTTCCACGTTGGTTTGCGTGGTGCCCGCCTTCACCAACAGGTACTTATCCGCATCCATCGTAATCTGGCCTTCGAACAGGCTGGTGTTGGGGTTGTGGCCAATCGCCACAAACGCGCCGTGGCAGGGCACAATGGTTTCCGCACCCGTTTTGGTGTTCTTAATTTTTACGCCCGTCAGGTTGGGTGGGCTGTCCTCGCCCACAAACTCCTCGACCACGCTATCCCAGATCACTTTTACGTTCGGTGTCTTAAATAGGCGGTCTTGGCCAATTTTCTCGGCCCTGAGCGTGTCGCGGCGGTGGATGAGCGTAACGGAATTACATATTTTGGATAGGAACAACGCTTCCTCAACCGCGGAGTTGCCGCCGCCGAGCACTACCACATCTTTCTTCTTGAAGAAGAACCCGTCGCAGGTCGCGCAGGCCGAAACACCAAAATTCTGGAATTTCTTCTCGCTCTCCAGCCCCAGCCAACGCGCACTAGCACCCGTCGCTATCACCACTGTTTCTGCAACATAATCATCGCCTGATTCGCCTTTTGCGGTAAAGGGGCGCTTGCTCAAATCAATGCTCGCAATATGGTCGTGAATAATCACGGTACCCACATGCTCGGCTTGCTTTTCCATCTGCTCCATCAGCCATGGGCCTTGAATGGCCTCGGCAAAGCCAGGGTAGTTCTCAACTTCGGTCGTAATGGTCAACTGTCCACCCGGTTGCATACCGCGCACCATGATGGGTTTCAAGTTCGCCCGAGCGGCGTAAATAGCTGCCGTGCAACCTGCTGAACCAGAACCAATAATCAGAATGGGTGTTGTGTGTGTAGCCATCGGTTCATTCCTTCACATAACCTATTAAAGTGGGTCAAATATCTGGTATCGCTACTTGGCTGCACGCTGCGTTAACCAGCGCTGCATCCACGCAATTTCTTGGGTCTGCGTACCAAAAACATCGTTAGCGAGTGGTTTTAAGTCGGGGTCCGAACCATGCGCCATCAGAAGGCTCGCCATATCGACGGCGCCTTGGTGGTGAGGAATCATGCCGCGTACATAATCGACATCCGCATCCCCCGTGTAATCAATCATCATGCCATGGTGCATGGCTTCCATCGCCGCGCCGTAATAGTCCTTCGCACCGTGAAGCACCGCACCATTATCACGGCGATGCAGCCAGTGTTTCATGAAGCGAATTTCCATTTCCTGCGCGAAGATGACCCACCGGTTGAATGATTTGAGCCGTTCATCCTGCCCATACTGAAGCTGGATCTTGGCCATATCCACCGCCGCCTGATGGTGCGGAATCATCTGGCGTGCAAAATCAACATTGGCATTGCCCGACAGCGGCTGTGCCATGTTTTTGTGCATGGCTTCCATCGCTACTTTGTAGGCGCGGGTCGATTCAGACGTCGCCGTGCCCGCATGGCGGTGATGTGCCTTTACGTGCGTTGATTCGTGCTTCGCGGGCTCGCCGTGCGCATTGCTAAAAAGCAGAACACCCAGCGAAAGCCCAAGGAAAGCAGGCGAAATCAACGCGCGTAAAAACATACATACATCCTATACAGAAATGCCCAGACTAAAGCGCCTTCGCTTTATCCTTCAGGTATGCAGCCACGCCATCAGCGGTTGGCTTCATGGCTTTCTCGCCTTTTTTCCAGTTTGCGGGGCACACCTCGCCGTGCTCTTCGTGGAAGATAAGGGCGTCGAGCGTGCGGATAGTTTCATCCACATTGCGCCCCAGTGGCAGATCGTTCACCAGCTGGTGACGCACGATGCCCTTTTTGTCGATAATGAAGGTACCGCGCAGCGCAACAGCATCACCCATCAACACATCGTAACTACGTGCGATGGATTTCGTGAGATCGGCCACCAGAGGGAATTGCACGTTACCAATGCCGCCTTTTTCGATCGGCGTATTTTTCCACGCATAGTGCGTGTATTGTGAATCAACCGAGATACCGATGACTTCCGCACCGAGCTTTTTAAACTCCGATACGCGGTGGTCGAACGCGATGATTTCCGATGGGCACACGAAGGTGAAATCGAGCGGCCAGAAGAACAACACGGCGTACTTGCCTTTGGTGTGTGCCTTCAGGTTAAAATCCGCTTTGATAGAATTATCACCTAACACTGCCTGTGCAGTGAAATCCGGTGCTTCTTTACCAACGAGTACGCTCATGCTAGTCTCCTAAAAAATTACGTTACAAAAAACCTTGCCGCCACACACATAGTCCCAATTGGTTGCTTTGCAAACATTGCGTGCGAGCAACTGTGGGTAGCGGCTTGATTACCTTAATACGCGATTGGCAAATTATTGCACAATCTATTGTTTTTATGATTTCGATAGGCTATATCTATCATCAGTTATATTGCTGAGATAATAAGCCTATGAATATACGCGATTTACATTATCTAGTCACCGTCGCCGAAACCTTACATTATGGTAAAGCGGCGAAGGCATGTCATGTCAGCCAGCCCACCCTCTCCATGCAGCTCAAAAAGCTCGAGGATACGCTCGGCGTTCAACTGTTCGAGCGCACCAACAAGCAGGTGCAACTCACCAGCATCGGAGCGGATATTGTCATCCGTGCACGGCGCATTTTGGCCGAGGTGGCACAAATAAAACTCGCAGCCGATGCCACGCATGACCCGTTGGTCGGCAATGTGCGCCTTGGTCTGTTCCCCACCTTGGCGCCCTACTTACTGCCCAACCTGATGCCACTACTGCGTGAGGCATTCCCGAATATTACCCTGCTGCTGACCGAGGAAAAAACGCCGTTGCTGCTGCAACAGCTCGAAGCGGGCCAACTCGATTGCGCCCTACTCGCCCTGCCCATCGCGGGTGATGCCCTCGCCACCGCGCACGTGTTCAACGAGCCCTTTTATCTTGCCGTGGCGCGCGGCCATCACCTTGCCTCACGCAAGTCGGTACGCGTGGGCGATCTCTCGCCCGAAAATGTGCTGCTGCTCGAGGATGGTCATTGCCTGCGCGATCAGGCGCTCGCGGTGTGTCACCGAGTCGGCGTGGGGGAATCGAACCATTTCCGCGCCACCAGTTTGGAGACCTTGCGCCACATGGTCGCCAGTTCCGATGCCGTCACGCTTATGCCCGAACTTGCCACGCGTGGACACGAGGGCAACATGCGCTACATCCCGTTTGCCGAACCCACGCCGTCGCGCGCCATTGGGCTTGTCTGGCGCAAAACCAGTGCCCGCGCACCATTGTTCGAGGCAATGGCAGAAGTAATTCGAACGAATTACGAAAAACTAAATGCATGAGCAAAACCCCACATCCCCACTTGACTGCCACGCCCCCGCCCCTTAGAACTCCCCCGTTTGCCTAGAGGAAACTTGATGATGACAACCCCGTTGAAACCTGCACCCAACGCCGCGTTAATGCTCGCGGATGGGACAGTGTTTTTTGGGTATGGCATCGGCGAGGCGGGCACTGCTGCTGGCGAAATCTGTTTCAACACCGCCATGACGGGCTATCAGGAAATCCTCACCGACCCCTCCTATGCGGGTCAAGTCATCACCTTCACCTTCCCGCATATCGGCAATATCGGCACGAATGAGGAAGACATCGAGAGCCTCGTCCCCGCCGCTGCTGGCCTCATTCTGCGCGAAGCGATCACTGAACCCTCCAGCTTCCGTGCCACCGCACACCTGAACGCGTGGATGAAAAAGCATGGCCTGCGCGGCATTTCGGGTATCGATACGCGCGCGCTGACGCGCCACATCCGCTTGAACGGCGCACAAAACTGCGCCATCATCGTCAGCGCCAAAGGCGCACCGAACCTAGACAAATTAAAGGCCGCACTCGAAGCCGCACCCGATATGAACGGCCTCGAACTCGCCGCGCACCACACCACCCGCGCCAACTATGCGTGGGGTGAACAGCGATGGGAATTAGGCAGCGGCTACGGCAACCAAACCGCACAAAACCTGCCCCATGTCGTAGCGGTTGATTACGGCGTGAAGCGCAACATTTTACGTTCCCTTGCGAGCGCAGGCGTACGCCTCACGGTGGTGCCCGCCACCACCACGGCCGAGGAAATCCTCGCGCTGAACCCTGATGGGGTCTTCCTAAGCAACGGGCCGGGTGACCCCGCCGCGACAGGCAGCTACGCGGTGCCCACCATCAAAAAACTTGTGGCCAGCGGCAAGCCACTGTTCGGCATTTGCCTCGGCCACCAGATGCTCGGTATTGCGCTGGGCTGCCGTACCGAAAAAATGAAACAAGGCCACCGCGGCGCCAACCACCCCGTGAAGGATTTGATGACGGGCAAGGTCGAAATCACCAGCCAGAACCACGGCTTTGCGATTAGCGACAACCAATTGCCTGATGAGGTGGAAGTCACCCACCGCTCGCTGTTCGATGGCACCATCCAAGGTATTGCCGTGAAGGGCAAACCCATCTTCAGCGTTCAAGGCCATCCCGAAGCATCACCGGGGCCGCATGATTCGCACTACCTTTTTCAACGCTTCGTAGCGATGATCGTTGGCGATACTCGGAGGGCCGCATGAAAAGAAAGTTTCTTATCTTACTCGCGATAATAATTGCCGCGACCTCCGCAGAGGCCACACGAACGAACAAGCGCGTTAGAAAATCCTCGCGTAGCAAAAGCATCTACACGTGTATTCCTTCACCCGACCCGCGCAAGCCACCCTGCGGCGTGAAAGATGAAGCACCCGACTATTTTGCACCCGCGCCCGTGCCCGTTGCCAAGCCAGCTGCCAAACCCACCGAGACTGCAGATACTAACGCAACCGAGCCGCCGCCCCGCAGAAGCAGGCGCGTATCCACGCGCCAACGCATCGTTCGTAAACCCAAGCCCGAGCCTGAAGTCGTCGAGAAAAAACAAGTCGAGCAACCCGCTGCCGAACCCGCCGAGAAAGAATCTGGTTTCTTCTCCTTCTTCGGTGGCAAAACCTCCGACGAGCCAGCACCACCCGCACAATAACGAAAGACGCCCGCACGCATGCCTAAACGTACCGACATCACATCCATCCTCATCATCGGCGCAGGTCCCATCGTCATCGGGCAGGCGTGCGAGTTTGATTATTCGGGCACACAGGCGGTCAAAACGCTCAAGGCCGAGGGCTACCGCGTCATCCTCGTCAACAGCAACCCCGCGACGATTATGACCGACCCCGAGTTTGCGGATGCGACCTATATCGAGCCCATCACGCCCGAGTTTGTCGAGAAGATTATCGCGAAAGAAAAACCCGATGCGCTGCTGCCCACCATGGGTGGCCAAACCGCGCTCAACTGCGC
Source organism: Pseudomonadota bacterium (assembly GCA_963205305.1). Taxonomy (GTDB): domain Bacteria; phylum Pseudomonadota; class Alphaproteobacteria; order Rickettsiales; family UBA3002; genus QFOX01. The sequence continues at coordinate 18,354 of CAUJIC010000058.1, forward strand.
CAAGGCACTGGCTGAAAGCGGCGTGCTCGCGAAGCATAATGTCGAGCTGATTGGTGCGGATTTAAACGCCATCAACAAAGCGGAAGACCGCCAATTGTTCGGCGACGCCATGGCGCGCATCGGCCTTGAGGTGCCCAAAAATTTCGTCGTCAAATCCATCGAGGAAGCGCGCGAAGCG
>CAUJIC010000059.1 GCA_963205305.1 Pseudomonadota bacterium
GCAATCACGAAGCCATCATTGGTCTCGCGCAGAATTTTGAGCCGCGCTTTGCCCACTTCGGAAAGCTTATCGTGATAGAGCAAAATGCAGCGCGAGGCTAAGTCGCTGCGACCTACGCGCCCGCGCAGCTGGTGTAACTGCGCCAAGCCAAAGCGCTCGGCATGCTCCACCACCATCACGGTGGCCTCGGGCACATTCACCCCCACCTCCACCACCGTGGTAGCCACTAGCAACTGCACATCACCATGCGCAAAGGCGTGCATCACCTTCTCGCGCTCGGCCAGTTTCATACGGCCGTGGACAAGGCCGACTTTGTTGGGAAAACGTGCGGAAAGCTCCGCAAAGCGCTCCTCGGCGGCGGCTAAATCGAGGTTCAGCGCGGCTTTTTCCTCTTCCGTTTGTGCTTCAATCAGCGGGCACACCCAATAGGCTTTTTCACCCGCCGCGAGCACACGTGCGAGGCCATCCACCACCTCGCCATTACGTTCAAACGGCACGGCGCGCGTGTCGATTTCCTTGCGCCCTGGTGGGCGCTCGGTGAGGCTGCTGATTTCCATATCGCCATAAATCGTCATCCCCAAACTGCGAGGGATGGGGGTGGCAGTCATTTGCAGCAGGTGCGGCTGCTTGCCTTTACTGGCGAGGCGCAAGCGCTGGGCGACACCAAAACGGTGCTGCTCATCAATTACCATCAGCGCAAGTTCGCGAAATGCTACTTGGTCTTGAAACAGCGCATGGGTGCCAACGAGAATTTCAATCTCTCCCGAGGCCACTTGTTCTAGCACTTCCGCTTGCTCCGCCTTTTTCATTTTGCCGGAGAGGAACCCCAGCCGCACACCAACCTTTTCCGCCAGTGGCGCGAGGGTTTCGCGGTGCTGGCGGGCGAGCAAATCCGTCGGCGCCATTAAACACGCTTGGTAACCCGCCGCCACCGCCTGCACCATGGCCGCAAAGGCGAGAATGGTTTTGCCGCTGCCCACATCACCCTGCAGCAACCTCACCATGCGATGCCCACTGGCCATGTCGGCGGCAATATCGGTAAGCACCGCGTTTTGGCCGTTGGTGAGGGTGAAGGGAAGCACTCCGCGCCAGCGTTTCTCGATATCAGTATCCGCCAAAATTTTGTAGGATTCCTGCCGCTGCGTCATCCGCCGCGCGAGGGCAAGTGCAAGCTGATTGGCGAGTAACTCATCATACGCCAAGCGGCTGCGCGGTGCGGCTTCGGGGGCTATATCACTTGCCTCATCAGGGTTGTGGACGCGCGTGAGGCTTTGCAAAAAAGGTGCGTAGCCACGCTCGGCCATAAATGCAGCATCGAGCCACTCGGGCAGCTTCTTCATACGCTCCAGTGCTTGAAGAATCGCCTTGTGCAGCACACGTTGCGACAGCCCTGATGTGAGTGGATATTCGGGCGAAAGCCGCAGTACTTGCGCCGCTTTTTCTGCCGAAATCATCACCTCAGGGTGGGCGATGGTTGGCTGGCCATGATACATCTCTATGTTTCCGCAGATGATTTGGCTGCTGCCCACCGCCAATTGCCGCGTGAGATAATCACCTTTTACTTGAAAAAACGTCAGCACCATGTTGCCTGAATCATCATGAATCGCCACACGGTATGGTAGACGCGGTGCCTTGCGCGGTGGCGCTACATGCTCATCGATCATCACTTTCAGCACTGCGTAATCGCCCTTCTTCAATTCGCTGATGGGTGTGATAGCGCGCCTATCGACCACCGAGCGCGGCAGATGAAACAACAAATCACGCAGGACGGGTGGACGTTCGCGTGCCTCTTCCACATCACGCGTGATGCGCAGCAAACGTGTGAGGCTTTCCGTGGAGGCAGGGCCAATATATTTGAGGCTATCGACACCCGCGAACCAGACAAAAAGTTCCGACGGGCGCATGGCCTTACGCGTTGCCAAACTCTAGCAGCGCATTACGCTCGTTCGCATCGAGCGCGGCCATCTGGGCCTCGCAGCGATCGAACACGCCTTCGATATCATCTAAATCCAGCAAATCGAAGCCGATGCAGGTGGAGATGGAGAATTCCGCCTTGCCACCAAACTCGAACCGATGGTTGCGAATTTTCCAGCGCAAGCGGTTGAACACCACCCGTGCCGATTCGCGACTAATATCGAACAGCACCAGCCCCAGCGTTCTATCCGAAAGGGCAAAGATCAAATCCTCGGAACGGAATGTGGTGCGGCAACAATTATAGGCGTGCATCAGCAGTTGGTTGCAAGCCTCGGCACCGTAGCGTGCGATACTTTTATCGTGACGATCGAGCCGCATGAGGGCGAACACAATCTTTACATCACTCTCGGCATAGAAATTCTTGAGTAGCGGCAGGAATTCCTTCGCCGTTTTATGGTTCGGCAAACCTGTCGCGGGGTCCAGCTCCTTACGCCCCTCGAAATTAAGGGCAATGAACTCTTTCAACTTCGTGACCGCCGTTTTTTCGACCGTATTAGGGATAATGATTTGAAAACACGCATCCATCCCCTGCGACATAAGGCGCGATAGTTTGTAATCAATCCGAATCTCATCACCCGTGCGGCGGCGCAGCTTGACCTCACGAATTCGGGAGAAAATCTCGCCAAAATCGGGGGCGGCATCGTCATATTCCAAATCGTCGGCCAACATCACTGCTTCGCGCTGGCCAAGGATCGTTTCCAGCTTGCGACCAATAATCTCGCCCTCGCCATAGCCAAGCATGGCCTCAAGCGTGGGATTCATGCTGGTGATGATGAGTGCCTTATCGGCGTTCTTTTGAGCGATGACCAGCAGACCCTCGCCACGGCGCGCCGCAAACGGATTGGTCACTGGGGGGGCAATTTCTTCTGGTTTCATAGCAGCTCGACCCTTGCACATTGGTATGAACCTACTATGTTGCGGCCATAACCCACGAGTCAAGCATATGCTGAACGCCACCGACCTAAATCGACCATTACCGCGCGAGCTGTGGCTCAAGCGCCTGACTTACCGTAGCTGGCACCGTGGCTGTAAAGAGACAGATTTGGTGCTTGGCACCTATTGCGCCCAAAAAATTGAAACGCTGGATGATGCAAAACTAGCCCTGTTTGAGGCTTTTTTGGATGAGGATGACGCGGAAATCTGGGCATGGCTGACCGAAAAGACCCCCTGCCCCAAAGCTGAATACGAGCCATTGCTGGCCGAACTTCGCGCCCAGAAAATCAATTAATCATGGCCTTTCCCTCCTCTCTCACCCACGCGCTTAAAAGCGGCGCTGGCGCAATCATCATCGAAGCGCCGATGCCCGCGCATGCCTATGTGCTGATTCAGGCCACCGCTGCAACAAGTAAGCCCATTGTGCATGTGTTGCCGCAGGATAAGGATATGGAAGCGGCGGCTGCACTTGTGGCCTACCTTGCGCCCGAGCTTGAAGTGCTGCAACTTCCCGCGTGGGATACATTGCCCTATGACCGCGTGAGCCCCAGCCACGCCATCACCGCCGCGCGGCTGAATTGCTTGAGCGCCCTTGCCACCCGTACCAGCACTAAGCCCTATATTTTGCTGACAACCGTGAACGCCATTAGCCAGAAAATTCCGCCGCGCGCGGTGTTCCAATCCACCCGATTCATCATTACCAAGGGTGGCACCCTCAAGCGCGAGGCGTTGTTCGAGTTCCTCAGCACCAATGGTTATCTGCGCGTGGGCAAGGTGATGGAAGCGGGTGAATTTGCCGCTCGCGGCTCGCTGATTGATATTTTCCCCTCGGGCTATGAATCCGCCATCCGAATCGATTTATTCGGCGATGATGTCGAATCCCTCAAGCGCTTCGACCCTCTCACCCAAATCAGCGATATGCCTGTCGATGAATTGGAATTGCGTGCGGTGAATGAATTGTTACTTCAACCTGAGACCATCTCGCGTTTTCGAACGCGCTATCTCGAAATGTTCGGCGCGGTGACGAAGGATGACCCGCTGTATGAATCCATCAGCGAAGGCCGCACCTATGCGGGGATGGAGCATTGGCTGCCGCTGTTTTATGAGCAGCTCGATACCCTCGCCGATTATTGCCCCGAGGCGATGCTGAGCTTTGACCATCGGTTGGAAGCACTGGTGAACGAGCGCGACGAAGCCGTACAGGATTATTACGGCGCGCGCAAATTGCACCAACGCAAGGATGGCGCGAACTATAACCCCATCCCGCCCGACTCGCTGTATTTGAATTATGACCGCTTACTTAATAGCTGGCGCACCCACTCACGCATGACGCTGACGCCGTTTACCGCCGAGGGCGCAACGAGCCTCAACTTGCGCCTATCACCACAACTATTCAACCGCAGGCACGAGGAAGGCCAACACATCAAGGATGTGATTTTGGATTATGTACGTGGCGCGGAGCTACCTGTCATCCTCGCCGCGAACTCGGCAGGGAGCGCGGATCGCATCGGCAAAATGCTCGATATTGAAAAGCTAAAAAATGTCTCGCTCGAAATCCTCCCCATCGAACAAGGCTTCATCACCCCCGAATTTATCCTCCTCACCGAACAGGACATGTTTGGTGAGCGGATTATTCGCACGCAGAAAAAGAAGCGTAAATCCGAAGCATTTTTGGCCGAAGCAGCAAGCTTTATCGAGGGCGAGCTGATTGTTCACCGCGAGCATGGCATTGGCCGGTTCGAGGGACTCATCACCGTTGAAGTGAACGACACGCGGCATGATTGCCTGAAGCTGAGCTATGACGGTGGCACGCTGTTTTTGCCTGTTGAAAATATCGACCTTGTATCGCGCTATGGCACTGCCGAGGGCGAAATCGCGCTTGATAAACTGGGTGGCGTGGCATGGCAGAAACGCAAATCTGCGCTCAAGAAACGCCTCAAAATGGCGGCGGAAGCGCTGATTAAAGTGGCCGCAGAACGTGCTGCAAAGCCTGCACCAGTTCTGGCGGCAGATACTGGCCTGTATGATGAATTTGTAGCCCGGTTCCCCTACACCGAAACGGATGACCAGTTGACCGCCATTGAAGAAGTGCGCTCCGACCTTGGCGCAGGCCACGCGATGGATAGGTTGGTGTGTGGCGATGTGGGCTTTGGCAAAACGGAAGTCGCCCTGCGCGCGGCGTTTGTGGCAGCCAGTAGCGGCCAACAAGTAGCGGTGATTGCGCCAACCACCCTCCTCGCGCGCCAGCATTTCAAAACCTTTAGCGAGCGTTTTCGCGATCTTCCCTTCACCATCCGCATGCTTTCGCGCATGACGCACGCGAAGGATGCCGGCGACACCAAAGCGCTGCTGCCCGAGGGCAAAGTGGATATTGTGGTGGGCACACACGCGCTGCTGGCCAGCGGCGTGCAGTTTAAAAATCTCGGCCTGCTGATTGTGGATGAGGAGCAGCATTTTGGCGTGCAGCAGAAGGAAAAGCTGAAACAGCTGAAATCCAACATCCATGTGCTCACACTTTCGGCCACGCCGATTCCGCGCACGTTGCAATTATCGCTTTCGGGTGTGCGCGAGCTGTCACTCATCACCACGCCACCGGTTGATAGGCTCGCGGTGCGAACCTACGTGATGCCCTACGACCCTGTGGTGCTGCGCGAAGCTATCCTTCGTGAATATCATCGCGGCGGAAAAGTTTTTGTGGTGACTCCACGCGTAAAATACATCGCCGAACTGCAACAGAAAATCGCTGACCTAGTTCCTGAAGTGAAAATCGCCGTTGGCCATGGGCAAATGGGCGCCATGGCGCTCGATAAGGTGATGAACGAGTTTTATGACGGCAAATATGATGTGCTGCTCTCCACCACGATCATCGAATCGGGTATTGATATCCCGACCGCCAATACCATCATCATCGACCGCGCGGATATGTTCGGCCTTTCGCAACTCTATCAACTGCGCGGGCGCGTCGGGCGCTCCAAAACCCGCGCCTATGCTTACCTTACGCTGCCGCACGGCAAGTTGCTGACGCGTGAGGCCGAGCGGCGCCTTGAGGTGATGCAACAGCTTGATACCCTCGGCGCTGGCTTCCAACTCGCCAGCCACGACATGGATATTCGTGGGTTTGGCAATCTCCTCGGCGAAGAACAATCCGGCCATGTGAAGGAGGTTGGGATTGAGCTTTACCAAGCCATGCTGGAAGAAGCGATTGCGGATATGAAGTCGCGGCGCGATATGCGAACTGAAGAAGAAGTGCCAGACTCATGGTCACCGCAAATCAACCTCGGCATGTCGGTATTGATTCCTGACTCCTATGTCGAAGATTTACCGCTGCGCCTCTCCCTGTATCGCCGTGCGGCATCGCTTGCCGCACTGACTGAGATTGAGGGATTCGCGGCGGAATTGGTCGATCGCTTCGGCGCCATGCCGCTGGAGGTGGAGCACCTCATCGCCACCCTTTCCATCAAACTATTATGCAAAAATGCAGGCATTGCTCGACTTGATGCGGGGCCCAAGGGCGTAGTGCTCTCCTTCCGTAACAATAAATTCGCCAACCCACCTGCCCTGCTCGACCACATTGCCAAGCATGCAGGACGCATCAAACTCCGCGCCGACCAAACCTTGTTCATTGCCGCCGATATGCCCAATGAGCCTGCTCGCCTTGCCACAGCCAGCGCCGTTGCCAGCGAGATTTGCGCGCTAGTGACCACTACCGTAAAAGCAGCCTAAGAAGCTGCGATTCAATCGCACTAACATGCTGATTTGACCCGAATTGTCATCAAACTGTCATACTTTTTTCATATTTGAATGTTAAAACTCAGGCATCATCATGGAGACCAACAATGTCCAGCGAGACAGATTCGCCGCATGCGCCGCATACCACCACCCGCCGCAATTTTTTAGCTGCGCTTTTGGGCATGCCACTCGTAAGCGCCTGCGATAAGGCTACCAAACCTGCAACTGGTTTTGACAGCCCTATCCCTGATGAATTTAGGTTCGTGCGCCAAATACCCGATGGAAGCCGCCTTGAAAATGATACATCGTTCAAGAAATTTCGTGATGTTGCACCGTTACTAGATGGTCAGCCCTTCACACTCTCGTTTATCACCTCGCTTTGTTCAAGCCCCGTTGAAGGCCGCGACATGCTTTGCGACAAAATGGCCAAAGCACTTGCCGCTGTTTCAAAAAGTAACCCAGCCACCAAGCATGTGGTGATTTCGGCACTTCCGGGCGCCGATTATTATGGTGGCCTATGGGGCGCACTGCACAGTAAGGGGCTTAGCCCAGATAATACGATCATTCTTTTCCCAACCGAAAATGGTAAGGTTGATGGCATGCCACTCGATGGCAAGCTCGTTGCAAAAATTCAGAATAACCTGCAACTGCCCAACGATAGCGCCACCAATTTTTCTGCCCATAGTGCCGCCATTTCATATTACTCTGGAGCAGGCAAACTCTGCGGCATACGTCAGTGGCGCGAAGCTATCAATAGCCCCTCCATGCCTGAGGAATGTCGCAGCCGTTGATGGAGCACGCACCCAACAATCCATCGGCCAAAAAACATCTCCATCGGTGGGAGCTGGGCCTTGTCGCGACTGCCGCCGCCGTGATTGCGACGCCGTATGTGTTACCGCTCATTGGCATCGGCGACACCGCCCTTGCAACACGAATTTCTGCCATCTGCGGAACTTCCCAAGGTGGCTTAGCGCAAGCGGTCGAGGGGGTACTTGGTAAAGTTCCCGTGGCGGGTGCTATGCTGGCAAGTGCGGGCTGGGGTGCATCCATCACGTCAGGCGTCATCGGTATTGCGGGCACCCTACTTGGCGATTACATCCACCGCCACTACGACCGCAAAGGGCATATCCAGTGGGGAACGATTATTAAATATGCCGCCCTCACCACCTCTGTGCTCATTGCGCTGCCTAGCATTTTGAGTGGCATCAGCATGGGGCTAACCTTTTTAGCCAATGCTGGCGTGTCGCTCTTTGGTAGCTCCGCCGACGGCTTTGCTGCGGGGGAATGGATGCGAAAACTACTCGAGCCCACGATTGGTTTTAGTGGTGTGGCCCATAACGCACCCACGGGGCTGGCCGGACTTGCGCCGCATTTGTTCACCTGTGGGCGCGCCCTGCTACCTGCGGGGTTGACCTTTTTTGCTGCTCACAAAAGCAAAGCGCACGGCTCGGCAAGTGAAGGGAATTATACCGTGCAGATGGCATCGCCACCTTGCCCCATGAAAGGCAAGCCGTGCGAAGTTACGTTCCAACTCACTGATAGCGACACTGGCCGCCCACTAAGTGATGCCGAGCTTAGTGTGGTTCACACGCGCCCACTGCACACCATGATTATTGATAGCAGCTTGCGCGATTATCACCACCTACACCCCACCTATGACCCCGCTCGCAAGTTATTCGTTTGCCAGTTTACGCCTCAGCTTCAGGGCAATTACGCAATGTGGAACGATTTTACCGTAAAGGGCGAAGCACAACCAACGCATATAAAAACCGAGCTCGGCGCGCTGCGCGGATTGTGCCTACCTACGCGGGTGGAACATGCGAGCAGCGCAATGGGCGATGGCCTTAGTGTACACCTCGGCAGCGACCAGCGCCTTCGTGCGAATAGCGAGGCGATGATTTCGGTGGATATGCGTGATGCAGCGGGGCGCCCAGTTGTCGATCTTGAGCCCATTATGGGTGCATATGCCCACCTTGTCGGCTTCAGCGCCGATGGCAAACACTTCATCCACACACATCCGATGGGCAGTGAGCCACAATCCGCCAGCGCGCGCGGGGCAAGCCCACTGCATTTCCATGTGACGCTGCCTGATTGTTCTGACGTCAAATTCTTCCTACAAATTCAGCGTGCGGGCAAAATTCACACATTTCCCTTCGGCCAGAAGCTTGCACGAAACCCCTCATTTACCGCCCTCGTACAGCCAACAACCCCCACGCACATGGGCGCAGCCATCGCATAAACCCGCAGAAATCCTTGCACTCACCAAATTAGCCGCTATAACCAGTCCCCATGTCTGACCTATTCAAAGCTGCAAAAACGAAGCCTGTCGCTTCCACCTACTCTGCTGATTCCATCGAAGTATTGGAGGGGCTGGAGCCCGTACGCCGTCGCCCAGGGATGTATATTGGTGGCTCGGATGAATCGGCGATGCACCACCTTATCAACGAGGTGTTCGATAACGCGATGGATGAGGCCGTGGCAGGGCATGCTAGTTTCATTACTGTGGATTTACAGGCAGGCAATCGCATTACCATTACCGATAATGGCCGCGGCATCCCTGTCGACCCGCACCCCAAATTCCCTAAAAAATCGGCGCTCGAGGTGATTCTCACCACACTACACGCGGGTGGTAAGTTCAGCGATAAGGTCTACCACACCGCAGGTGGTTTGCATGGCGTGGGTATTTCGGTGGTGAATGCGCTGTCGGATGAAATGCGCGTGGAAGTGGCGCGCGAACAGCAGCTATATGCGCAGAATTATTCGCGCGGGAACCCCCAAGGCAAAATCGAAAAACTCGGCAGCGTGAAGAACCGCCGCGGTACCAGTGTGATGTTCCACCCTGATGCTGAAATCTTTGGCGCCAAATCGAAGTTCCGTGCCGAGAAAATTTATAAGCTGATTCGTAGCAAAGCCTATCTGTTCCGCGGTGTTGAAATCCGCTGGAGCTGTGCGCCGGAACTAATTGGTGAAGGCAGCAAAGTCCCCGCGAGTGAGGTGATTCATTTCCCCGGTGGCCTGCATGATTGCTTGTTGCAGGAGCTGGATGGCAAACCACTGGTTACCAATAGCTTTTATGGCGATGCCGATTTGGCCGATGGTCGTGGCCGCGTGGAATGGGCGATCGCTTGGCCGAACGACGAGGATGAAGGCCACCACTCGCTGTTTTGTAATACCATCCCCAATGCCGAGGGCGGCACCCACGAAGCTGGATTGCGCGCGTCGCTCACCAAGGGCTTGCGCGCGTTTGGCGATATGACCAAGAACAAAAAAGCCGCCAGCATCATGGCCGATGATGTGATGCAAGGCGCGGTAGTCATCCTCTCGCTGTTCATCAAGGACCCACAATTCCAGAGCCAAACCAAAAGCAAATTGGTGACGGCGGACGCAACGCGCTTAGTTGAAAATGCCATCCGCGACCCGTTCGACCATTTCCTTTCCGGCGACTTGGCGCAAGGCAATGCGCTACTTGATTATATTATTTTCAAAGCCGAAGAACGCCTGCGCCGACGTAGCGAAAAAAATGTGAAGCGCCAGAACGTGACCAGCCGCTTGCGCCTGCCCGGCAAGCTGGCGGATTGCACGCGCAGCATTCCCCAAGGCACAGAGCTGTTTTTGGTGGAAGGTGATTCGGCAGGCGGTTCGGCCAAGCAAGCGCGCGAGCGCGAGACACAAGCCGTGTTGCCGCTTCGCGGTAAAATCCTCAACGTGGCCAGCGCCACGATGGAAAAAATCCGTGGCAACCAAGAAATTTCCGACCTCATGCAAGCGTTGGGCGTTAGCACGGGCAGCCAGTTCGACATTGCGGCGCTGCGCTACGAAAAAGTCGTCATCATGACCGATGCGGACGTGGACGGTGCGCACATTGCAAGCCTGCTGATGACGTTCTTCTATCAGGAAATGCCGAAGCTAATTTCGCACGGGCACCTCTACCTTGCCCAGCCACCGCTGTTTCGCATCATTGCGGGCAACGTGACCTACTACGCTCAGACGGATGCGGAGAAGGATAAATTGGTGGCGCAACTGGCCGTGAAGCATAAGAGCAAAATCGAGGTCGGTCGATTCAAGGGCTTGGGAGAAATGACCGCACAGCAGCTGAAAGAAACCACCATGGATCCGCGCAAGCGCACACTGCTAAAGGTGGAAATTGCGAACGACGAGATTGACGACACCGCCGAGCGCGTGAACCAGCTGATGGGTAAAAAGCCCGAGCTGCGCTTCAAATTCATCCGCGAACAGACCGAGCTTTATGGCGATAAATTCCGCGAAGCGCTGGATGTCTAGGGTTTAAGCGGCGTCAACTCTGCTGCCACTTTCTTCATCGACGCGTGTTCGGTATCGTTCAGTGGCAATAACCCCTTTTTCATCACCAAATAACCATCGGCGCCCGTTGCCGCATCCGAGGTGATTTCGCGCACAAACTCGCGCAGACCTGCCACTTTATCGGCATGGGCGTTCTTCACGTAGACATATAAACTGCGCGCGACATGGTAATCACCCGATTCAATCGCATCGTAAGTTGGGAAAACGCCATCGATCGAGTTCGCCTTCACCGTTGCGGCATTGCCTTCCAAAAAGCTATACCCAAACACGCCCAGCGCATTGGGATTGTTGATGAGTTTTTGGACAATTAAATTGTCGTCCTCGCCCGCCTCCACAAACACGCCATCTTCGCGCATCGCAGCACAGTGATGTTTGCGTTTTTTCTCATCAGGCTCGATGGATTTCATTTCCTCCACCTGCTTGCAACCCTCTTCCATCACCAGCTCCACAAACGCATCGCGCGTGCCACTGCTAGGTGGTGGGCCATAGACCTCAATCGTTGCATCGGGTAATTTAGGGTCAATCTCGCGCCATGATTTGTAAGGGTTTGCGATAAGTTTGCCGCCACGTGGTACCTCACGCGCCAATGCCAAAAACAATGTGCGTAAGGTTAGCGGATACGCTGCGCTAGTGCGTGCGTTTGCCAGCACAATGCCATCGTAGCCAATCCGCAGCTCGGTGATGCTAGTGATGCCATGCTTCGCGCATAATTCAATCTCGGAGGCCTTGATGGTGCGCGAGGCATTCGCCATATCTGCATAGCCATCGCCAATTCCTTCGCAGAACATTTTGATGCCGCCGCCCGTCCCTGTCGCTTCCACAATCGGCGTGCGGAATTTTCCTGCGCGGCCAAATTGCTCGGCCGCAGCTGCCACAAATGGAAACACGGTGGACGAGCCCACAATCCGCAATTGCTCGCGCGCGGTGGCAAGCGTAGGCATGGCAAACACCATGGCCGCAACTATCATACGCTTAGCCATTGAGCAGTTTCTCCACTTCCTCGGGCGATAGAACGGCGTTAGCATCCTCTGCAGCGGCTGCTGTTGGTAACATTTCCTCAGCCAGTTGCATCACCCGTTCTTCGGTACTCACCTGTGGTGCAGGTTCAGGAGTTGGTTCAGGTTCGGGCACAGCGACCACAGGAACAGGGGCTGATACTTCAGTTACAGAAGCTGATACGGGGGGCGGACTTGGCTCATCCACAGGCTGCGGCGGCAGACTTGCTTTGCTATGCTGCTCAATAATTTCATTCAGTAATTCAGGCGGTAAAATGCGCGCACGCACCGAACCACCGCGCTGTAAATCGCCAAGATGCATCGGCCTGAAAGCCGCCTGTTTTGCATCAGGATCGAGCGTCGGTATTTCCGCAACCAATCGTGACTGTGGCGCTTCGGGCTGCTTGGTCGTCATCGATACACGCGCCAGTCCTGCATCGCGCACCGCCATTTTTTGCGCGCCAATGGTGATGCCCTCTGTGGGTAGATCGCGGACAATTTTGTGTGGTTTACTTATGCCCGAAACTTTGACTGCCATCAGCGCGCTCTCGGCAATTACAGCCATGAACTCGGTGGGCGTACTGTACACACGGTATCGAACCTTATCTGTATCCGCAACCACCGCACGGCGGATGGTAAGGGCTTCGATTCCCTGCGGTTTTGGCTTCATTTAGTAAGCCTTCCAGTTCATGCCCCCAAGCAGGAAGGCAACCGAGGGCTTGTTGGCCGAGCCTAATGGCAACACGCATGAGCGATATTTCACTGTTGCCCCGCGCGAGTTAACGAACTCGCTTTCATCCATCCCAGGGGTACCCGATTGAGCAACGCTTGCAAACGCGTTGAGCAACGAGCGCGGGTGCGGATAGACAAGGGTTTCAACAATTTCTTTGCCCGTTAAATCATCGCCGAACGCATCGACCAAATCTGGCCCCAAATAGCTGTAGGCGAATTTGCCATCGGTGACGCTGACCAAGAAACAATGCCCCCAAATATCCTTCAGGGCTTCCATGTCGATTTCGCTCTCAAGTGGCATGGAACGGCCAGCACGAAGCTCCTGCCAGTATTGCTGCAGTCGCTCGTTCATGCGGGGGCTTTTGGTCGCTGCGGTGTTCATAAATGGCCTCATATTCTGCTAATATAGCAGCCACTTGGATGATTAGCCATGATTTTTAAGCACTTCACCCGCCAGAAACAGCGAGCCAGCGATGAGTAGTGTCGCATTAGCCTCAGGTGCGAAGTGCTGCGCCGCGCCCGCTAACGATGGTGCGGCATGCACCTTCTTCACACCCAGCGCGCATGCAACTTCCGCCAATTCATGTGCTGGGTAACTGTCGTTACCCTCAATGGGTACTGCAATGACAGCTGACACATACGGCACCAGCGGCTGCAAAAACGCGCGAGCATCCTTACGCTTCATCATACCGAGGATGAGTGTGACTGGCGTTTTTCGCGCGGCCATCCACACCGCCAAAATTTCCGCTGCGCTGGGGTTGTGGCCACCATCGAGCACTACATCGCCGCGCGCACCCCACGCCGTAACCAACGCTCCATGTTCCAGCTTTTGCAAGCGCGCTGGCCATGTGGTGGATTGAATTCCCCGCGCCAATGCTTCCGCACTGATGGGTAACTGTGGCAGGCTCATCGCTGCCACGCTGGCCAGTGCGGCATTGTGCAGTTGGTGCGCGCCCACGAGTGATGGGGTTGGCAAATCCCAAACGTCTGCAGCGTTACGAACACGCAAACCGCCATTCACCGCTTCATAGTTCCAATCAAAATCATTTAGCAGCAGTGAGCACTCCACCTTGCGCGCCGCACGTTTCAGCACCTCGCGCGCTTCGGGCTTTTGGGCACCTGCAAAACAAGGCACCCCCGCTTTCATGATGCCCGCTTTTTCGCCTGCAATTTCACCCAGTGTGCCGCCCAAAAATTCCATATGGTCGTAATCAATCGGGGTGATGATGGTGGCCATGGGTTTGGCGACAAGATTCGTCGCATCCAACCTGCCGCCCAGCCCCGTTTCGAGCAGCACCACATCCGCCGAATGTTCGGCAAAGGCAAGGAAGGCGGCCGCCGTGGTTGCCTCGAAAAACGTTACGGAAATGGTTTTCGTGGCCTCACTCACCCGTTCCAGCAGTTGGAGCAAATATTCATCGCTCACTTGCTGCCCTGCAATGGTGATGCGCTCGTTAAACTGCACCAAATGCGGCGAGGTGTAGGCATGCACACGATACCCTGCTGCCTCATAGATAGCGCGCAGAAAGGCTTGGGTGGAGCCTTTGCCATTGGTGCCCGCAAGATGGATGACAGGCGGAAGTTTTTTCTCGGGGTTACCGAGTGCTTTCATCAGCTCATGCATCCGCACCAGTGATAAATCAACGGTGGGTAGCGAGGGGTTATTCAGGCTATTCAACAGCGCGGCAATGGCTGGGTTCTCGTGCATTATGCCCCCAGCAGCGCCACGTGGCGCGCCACATTATGCACGCGCAGATAATCCACCCCTGCCTCGGCCAGTTGCGCGGAAAACTTCAGCGTCGCTTCGTCGCGCTCTTGCGCAGGCGCGTCCGTCACCAGTTTTAAAAATGATTTGCGCGAATGGCCAAACAACCAGCGCCCACCGCTTTTCACTAGGGTTTCTGCT
>CAUJIC010000060.1 GCA_963205305.1 Pseudomonadota bacterium
CTCGATGTGGACTGCCTGTGTGATGGCGAGGATACCTTCGTCGCGGGCATCATGGAACATATCGAGGAAGCGGGCATCCACTCCGGCGATTCCGCGTGCAGCCTGCCGCCTTATTCCCTGCCCGATAGCATTGTCGATGAAGTGCGCAAGCAAACCATCGCCATGGCGAAAGCCCTGAAGGTGAAGGGGCTGATGAACGTGCAGTTCGCGGTGCAAGCGGGCGTGATTTATATCATCGAGGTCAACCCGCGCGCCAGCCGCACCACGCCGTTTGTGGCCAAAGCAACGGGCATCCCCATCGCCAAAATTGCTGCACGGTTGATGGCGGGCGCGAAGCTCTCCGAGTTCAATCTGCCGGATGACAAAACCCACATGAAAGCCCTTGGCCATATTGCAGTGAAGGAAGCCGTGTTCCCCTTTGCGCGCTTTGCTGGGGTGGATGTATTGCTCGGGCCTGAGATGAAATCCACGGGAGAAACCATGGGCATCGATACCAGCTTCGCCGCCGCTTTCGGCAAGGGCTTCATCGGCTCCGGCTCCACCCTACCTAAAAAGGGAACCGCCTTTGTGTCCGTGCGTGATCGCGACAAGGCTGGCGCTGCCGATATCGCCCAGCAGCTCCTCTCGGTTGGCTTCAAGGTCGTCTGCACCCGCGGCACGGGCGAGCATTTGCAATCGCTAGGTATCGCTGTCGAGATCGTCAACAAAGTGCACGAAGGCCGCCCGCATATTGTCGATATGATGAAAGACGGCAACATCCAGCTCGTGTTCAACACGACCGATGGCGCACAAGCGATTGCCGATTCCGCCAGCATCCGCAAAACCGCCCTGTTTGGCAAGATCCCCTATGCCACCACCATCGCAGGCTCCAAAGCCATGGCGCAAGCCATCACCGCGCGCATTAAGTCCCCCGATGGGTTTGGTGTTGCCCCACTACAAAGCTATTTTACTAAGAAGGCTGGTAAGAAAGACGCGGCTTAACCATCCATCGGTTCTGCTTGCACTTCAGGGGTCGCGCAGCGTATAAAACTGCATCACCCATTAACGTGAAGTGCCTATCATGGAAAAAATCCCAATGACGCAGACGGGCTATACCCGTTTGGAAAAAGAACTGAAGAACCTGAAAACTGTCGAGCGCCCCGCTGTTATTTCGGCGATTTCGGAAGCGCGCGCGCATGGCGATCTGAAAGAGAACGCCGAATACCACGCCGCGAAGGAGAAGCAGAGCTTCATTGAAGGGCGCATCCAAGAGCTCGAGGCCGTCATCAGCCGCGCCGAGATTATCGACGTGAAATCGCACGCGGGCGAACACATCAAGTTCGGCGCCACCGTGACCGTGGTCGATGAAGAGACCGAGGAAACCGTCAGATACCAAATCGTCGGCGATTACGAGGCCGACATCAAGCGCGGGCTCATCAGCACCTCGGCACCCATTGGCCGCGCGCTGATCGGTAAAAAAGTTGGCACCAGCGTGGAGGTATCAACGCCCAAAGGCGCACGCTTCTACGAAATACTCACGGTGGAGTTTGTTGAATGAGCAGTACCATTTGGGGGTTAATCGATGACCGCACAGGCCATTCTGGCCAAGTTCTCGGTGTCATCACGCGCCTTGGTGTTCCGTATGCCATGAAACGGCTGGAATATAATGCCCTAGAAAAATTACCCTCGGCGCTCATGGGTGCATCGCTGCTCGCGATTGATAAAGGCCACAGCGCGCCGCTCACCGCGCCCTATCCGCCATTGGTCATTGCGGCGGGTCGGCGAACACTCCCTGTATTGCGCTACATCAAAAAACAATCGCCAAGCACGCGCACGGTCTACCTCATGCGCCCCGAAAGCATGAAAGATATCGACCTTGCCGTGGTGCCCGAGCATGATGGCGTAGTGCCCAGTGCCAACATCATCACGTCGCTCGCGCCACTTCACGCTGTCACGCCCGATACGCTCGATGCCGCGCGGCGCGAATGGGGCCCAAAATTTGCCCATTTGCCACGCCCCTACATCACCCTGTGCATGGGCGGCGACACCAAGCACGGGCGCTACAACGCTGCCGAGTGGCGCGAGGTGCTTGGGCGCGCCACCTTGCTTGCGGGTCATGGCTCGCTGCTCATCACCACCAGCCGCCGCACCCCGAAAGAGGCGATGGATTTGTGCGCGCCGCTGCTACAATTACCGCACGTGCTGCACCGCTGGGATACGGGCAAAGAGAACCCCTATCTGGGTATGCTTGCCTGTGCGGATGGCATTGTGGTGACAGGCGATTCGCTTTCCATGTGTGCCGAGGCATGCGTCGTCGGCAAGCCGGTGTTTATTTATGCAAGCCCCACCGTTGCCTCACCCAAACACCAATTGCTGCATCAAGCGCTGTACGATCGCGGCCTTGCGCACCCACTCAACAACGCCGCGCGTCTCGATTGGAAACCCGCTAGCAGCCTTGATGATGTCGGCATCGTTGCGGGCGAAATCCGCAAACGTTTCAGCAGCATTTTCGCATAAGCGCAGTAGCATGCTATTTGCAGCCATGCCCCATGCTTAATTAGGCGGTGAAGTCACCTTCGACGAGGCAACGATCAAGAATAATGCTCATCACCTCACCCAAATGGCCGAGTAATTCGCCGCCTTGGTGGGGGTGGAAACGATCGGCATGGCGCACACCAAACGCTAAAATGGCAGGGCGGTTAATGGTCGGTAAATCGAGCCGCACCAGCGCACAACTGCGTACCAAATTGCTGCAATCGGCAAAGACCATTTCAAAGCCAATCGGTGGCTCACCTTGTGTGTCGGCAATCAGGCGCACGCTTTCGCCCAGTAGCACCGCGTTCGCCGTGCCCGCAGGCACAAAGCAAATGCCCGAGTAATTATCCTCATGGTAATAGGTCTCGTACAACCCCGCCATGTCCGATTCCATCGCCAAGCGCACAATATCGACATCGAACCAACGGGCAAGGTCGGTCGTCAACACCTCCAGCAATTCCTCCAGCGTACGCGCCTTGACGGTGCTCACCACCGCCCGCTGCACCTGCTGCTGCACGGAAAGATTCTCGCGCGCGCTCGTCACCAGTCCTTGGAAACGATCCTTCATTTTGCGCATACCGCGGCGCAGATTATCAATCGCGTAATATTGGAAATCGATCACGCCGCGCCCATGTTGCTGCTCGGGCGGCACCAGCACTTCGAATAATTCAGGGTGCTCGGCCAAAAATTGCGGGTTGCCCTGCAAAAAGGCGATAACCTGTTGTTTTGTCATGGGTGGCGTCATTTCGGCGCTCTCAAGGGCAGTGCTCATGGATAATCCTTCTGTTGCCCAAACGTTAGCAGGTTTTTCTGCCACATGCTTGGGCGCACGCCCTAAAAATAGGGTTTTTCCAAGTTTTTGGGGGGTCTGTCATCATACCGTCACAGTTTGGTGCTAGACTATCCTTCAATATATGAAATCCCATAGGAGAACACCATGAGCAGCGAACCTAAACCCGATAAAACCATGCTTTACGATGCGGCCATGCATGCCTATTACGATGCGAAACCTGAAGGGTTTACGCAAAAAATCGGCCCCACCATCGGCGAACTTTCTGGCACTGACCAGCCAATCAGCCCCGAGGAAGAAGCAGCGCGCAGAGCGGGAGCAAACCTTGCCACCGCCCTAATCGCGCAGCAACTATCAAAGGATGCGGGCGGATACGCAGAAAAACCCGCGCAGGTACGAGTCGCGCAAGATGCATTGGATGCTCATTTCAGCTTTACACCCGAGGCTCGGCTTAATGCACCAAGCCGCAATACGGCTCTCATTACCGCCAGCATGCGTAATGCCATCAGCGTAAGTATGGCCGAGCAGCGAGAAGCTTCGGCGAGCCGAGATCGCGAGTAGTGGCCTAAAGGCTTTGCCCCGTCGCTGCCCAATCTTTGAGGAATTGGTCGAGCCCGCGATCTGTCAGCGGGTGGTTGACGAGCGATTTGATGACCGAAGCAGGTGCCGTCATCACATGCGCGCCCATTTTCGCGCTCTCCACAATATGCATCGGGTTACGCACACTCGCCACCAGCACTTGTGTTTCAAACTCAGGGTATTGGTTATAAATCGTCAGAATGTCGTGAATCAGCGTCAGCCCATCCGAGCCCACATCATCCAGCCGCCCAACGAACGGTGAAATGAATGTCGCACCCGCCTTGGCTGCCAGCAGCGCTTGCGCCGCCGAGAAGCACAAGGTCACATTCACCATGATCCCTTTTTTGGTAAAATGCTTACACGCCTTCAAGCCCGCCAGCGTCAGCGGCACTTTAATCGTCACGTTCTTGGCAATTTTCGCAAGGTCCTCGCCTTGGCGCACCATGCCTTCGTAATCCGTCGCGACCACTTCAGCCGAAACAGGGCCATCGGTGATGCTGCAAATTTCCTTGATGGTTTCT
>CAUJIC010000061.1 GCA_963205305.1 Pseudomonadota bacterium
ATGCCATCTACTGTTGGCAACAGGTTCTCATCCGCGTTTTTTCTTTCGGTCACTTGGCCAATATAGGCCTGCATGGCTTTGCGCGGGTCGTTGCCCTGCACTGGCACATCCGATTGTGCCGTAATCGTAGCCGCTCCCGATGGTGACGTTCCCGCTAATGGGACGCTAGGATTTAGCACCTTATCATCGCTAAGGTTGGCGTTGAGCAGCTGACGCTGAAACGCGGCAACCTCATACTGGCCGGCAGGAATCGTAACACCACCGCTGGTTATCGCTTCTTTTACGGTAATTTTATCATCACTACCAATGAGGTTGTTAATCGCGCTGTTGTATTCCCCTCTCTCGCGATGGTATCGATTCCGCTTAATGTCACTATCAGGAATCTCAAGCTCACCGGTTTGTCTGTTGCGCTCATGGGTCTGCGCAAAATCCTTGGCTTCCCTCATGGCGCGCAGAATCTCAGCTGTGGTCGCTTCGTTGGGTGAAGTGTCTGGGCTTTGTGCACGCAGAACAGATGCGCGGCCTTGACCCTGTGGCGCCTGTTCGCGATAGGTTCTGCCCTCATACGCTACTTCTTCCTGAGAATTTCTGCTGCCACCAGACATGACTGCTTCGCGCTCTTGGCGTGCTATTTCTTCCGAGGTTTGCGCCCTATGGCCAGCAGCGCCACGACGACCATCAGCCGCTTCACGGGTTCCATTAAATCCAGTCGCGGCACCAAAAATATTGGCCACTCAATCCACAATGCGCTCACCGTCCCTAATCACACCTGTTGCGAACCTATAGTCGCGCTGCCTATTGGCATCGTGTTCACGACTATCTTGGCGCGCTTCGCTTCTTTCACGTGCGTGGGCTCTTTCCGCATCACGCTGCGCTTGTCTTTGGGCTGACTCGGCACGACGCTGCGCTGCTTCTGCTGCACGTTCTGCTGCTGCTGCTGCTCTCTCTTCTGCTGTTGCCATCGTCCAGACTCCTCATAAATTTTACCTATATTACGTGAATACGGGTAAATAATTCGTTAATATTTTAACCATTTGCCGTGGTGGGGAACGTCTTAAAGCGTTAATCCTCCACAATCCTTCACCTTAACCATAGCAGATTGGTTGAAAAGAAATGTGAAGATTCTGTGACAATATAAAGCGGCCTATTGTACCAAGAAGGCGCAAAATCATTAAATATCAATAGCCCGTAGGTTTGCGTCAAAATCGATGGAGTACGAGGAGTCGCCACGCACAGGGAGGGACGTGTAGCTGCGCTACATGACCGAGCGAGCATGGATGACGACGCTGTAATCCGCGATTTTCACGCAAACATGCTATTACGCGCTAAAACCCTGCATCCGCCATCACAGGGTCGGCCCCTGCCGTAATACTCGCCAGCAAACTGGTCGTTCCGGGCAGCACTTTCGCGAAATAGAACCGCGCCGTCGCCAGTTTGGCGTTATAGAATTCTGGATCGCTATCCTTCAGCGCCAAGGCCAACTTCGCCTGCTTCGCCCAAATAAAGGCGAACAGCACGAGGCTGAACATCTTCTGATATTCCACCGCGCCCGCGCCGGCGTGGTTCGGGTTCACAAAGCCCATCGTGCCAATCCACATCGTCGCCTGCTGCAAATATTTCGCGTGTGCTTTGAGCGGTTTGGTGAACTCTGCCATTGCAGGGTCATTGCGGTTTTCAGCAATAAAGGCATCGAGCGGGTGGAAGAAGCGGCTGAGGTAACGACCCGTATCGAACGGCAATTTGCGGCCCACCAGATCCATCGCCTGCACGCCATTCGTGCCTTCGTAAATCATCGCAATGCGCGAATCGCGCAGATACTGCGCCGCGCCATACTCCTCGATATAGCCATAGCCACCGAAGCACTGCATCGCGGTGCTCGCCGTTTCAAACCCGCCATCGGTGAGGCTTGATTTCAAAATCGGTGTAATCAGCTGCACAAAATCATCCGCCGCTTCGCGCACTTTTGCATCGGTGTGGCGGTGGGCAATATCCACCTCGCGCGCCACCCACAGTGCCAGTGCCCGCGCGCCTTCGGTGAAGCTCTTCATGGTGTAAAGCATGCGCCGTACATCAGGGTGCACGGTGATGGGGTCAGCCACTTTCTCGGGGAATTTCGCACCCGTCAGCGCGCGGCCTTGCGGGCGCTCCTTCGCATAGGCGAGTGCGTTTTGATACGCCGATTCCGCCACGCCCAAGCCCTGCACGCCCACATAGAGGCGCGCGGTGTTCATCATGGTAAACATCGCGGGCAAGCCACGGTTGGGCGCACCCACCAGCCACCCTGTCGCGCCATCGTAATTCATCACGCAGGTGGGCGAAGCATGAATGCCCATTTTGTGTTCAATCCCCGCACACGAAAACTTATTACGCTCACCTAGAGAGCCATCCGCATTCACCATCACTTTAGGGCACACAAACAGTGAAATCCCTTTGCTGCCTGCTGGCGCATTCGGCAGGCGCGCAAGCACCAAGTGAATAATATTCTCGGTCTGGTCTTGCTCACCCGCCGAGATAAAAATCTTATTGCCCGTGATGCTGTAGCTGCCGTCGGCATTGGGTTCCGCGCGGGTTTTCAATAAGCCTAAATCCGTGCCCGCGGTCGGTTCAGTCAGGCACATCACGCCCGACCAATTGCCCGAAATCATTTGCGGTAAATAAATCTTTTTCAGTTCATCGCTCGCGTGCAACAGCAGGGCATGAATCGCGCCATGCGTGAGCCCTGGGGTCAGCCCAAAACTCAAGTTCGATGAGCACACCATCTCCAACATCGGCATGTTCAAAAACTCGGGCATGCCCTGCCCGCCAAATTCCTCGGGCCATGTCAGCGTGGGCCAGCCGCCCTCTACATATTGCTTATAGGCTTCCTTAAATCCATCGGGCGTGGTGACGTTGCCATCCTTAAATTTCAGC
The DNA here is from genome assembly GCA_963205305.1 of Pseudomonadota bacterium. Classification (GTDB taxonomy): domain Bacteria; phylum Pseudomonadota; class Alphaproteobacteria; order Rickettsiales; family UBA3002; genus QFOX01. Next base: position 2,911 of record CAUJIC010000061.1, read on the forward strand.
CCTTGCTTATCGCCCACTACGTTGAGGGGGAACAGTACTTCCTCGCACATTTTGGCGGATTCGGTAAGGAGCGGCTCCACCAAATCCCGCGCACTCGCGAAGCCCTCGATATCGTTATATTTATCGAGTTCGAGGAAATGATTGATGAGGAATTGGTAGTCTTTCAGCGGTGCGGTGTAGTTGGGCATATTAGTTCCTCAATGGTTTCGAGGTGTTCAACATGGCGGCAATGCGGTCGCGCGTTTCGGTGGTTTTGCAAAGCTCCATGAAATAATCATGCTCAAGGTCGAGCAATTGCTGCTCCGTCACTTCCTGCGTGATGTCGGTGTGGCCACCCGTCAGCACGCGTGCGAGGGCGAGCGAAACCGTTTCGTCATGCGGTGTTGCCTTGCCGTTTTTGCGGAAATTATCGACCGCGAGTTTAAGCGCCGTGTAGCCCGAATCACCGGGCAAGCGGACACTTCGTGTCTCTGGCGGAAGGTAGTTCTGAGCCAGTTCAAGCGCCAATTGCTTCGCATCCGCCAGCACGCGGCGGCGGTTCATGCTGATGCGCGACTTGCTGTTCATAATCAGCATTTCTTGCGCTTCGGCCGCACTGCCCGCAACCTTCGCCATGGAAATATATTCAAACGCTTTGCTAATCGCAGGCATTGGCCCGCCACCCATCAGCACCTCAGGGCGCTTGCCAGATTGGATGGCTTTTTGTGCAGCTTCACCCGCCGCAACATGGCGCATTAGCAGCTCCTTACAACCACCCCAACCGGGGATAACACCGATGCCGACTTCCACAAGTCCAATATAAGATTCAATATGCGCCTGCACCGCATCCGCATGCAGATTCAGCTCGCACCCACCGCCCAATGCCATACCCGAGAGCGAGGTGACGACAGGGAAATTGCTATACTTAAGCCCCATGAACGCGGCTTGGCCTTGCCTCACCATGTCCGAAATTGCCCACCAGCTGGCGGTGTTACAGGCGAGTAGAAAATAGCCAATGTTCGCACCGAAGCTGAAATGGTCACCATCCGTGCCCACTACTACTGCGCGGAAGCCTTTTTGCTGCACGAGGCTCGGCAACTCCGCCACCATTTTCAAATTCTCAGGGTCCCAAGTATTCTGCTTACTCGTCAGTTCGAGGCACGCCACACCATCGCCCAAATCCCACACTTGCGCGCTGGCATTTTTCTTCACGGGTTTCATGCCTGCAAGTTTCAAATCCTCCAGCATCAACGAGCCATCAGGAATTGGCACCGGTGTAAACTTGCCCCCAATGCTGAATTGCTGGCGTTTGCCCTCTTGCACCTCGTAGAGTTTTTTGCCGAGCGATTGTGCAATAATTGGCGGCACACTCACGCCCGCTTGCTGCAGCGCGCCCGCGAAAATTTCGGTGCCCGATTTGCCTTGCGCGGCGAGCTTATCAATCATTTGGAAGGGGCCATATTTCCAGTTATAGCCCATTTGCATCGCGGCATCGACACTGTAAATATCATCCGAAATTTCGGGGATGAGGCTTGCCGCATAGTGCAGCGTTTTCAGCATCACCGCGCTCGCGTATTTGCCGCCAATATCTGGGTGGCTGAACAGTGCTGCTAACCCTAATTTTGCAGCATCGACACTTTCCAGCTTCGGTTTTTTTTGCGCAGCATATTCACCGGTTTTCAGGTTGATGGCCTCCAGCGTTTTCTTGCCGCCTTCGCCTTTGTTCATGCGGTAGAAACCGCCCTTACCTTTACGCCCCGTGTAGCCCTCGGCAATCATTTTCTTCACCAGTTCGGGCAGTTCATAGAGCGCGCGGAAGGCGTCCTTCTCGGGCAATGTGTTCAGCATTTCCTGCGCAATCAGCGGCATCAAATCAATACCGATCAAATCATAGAGGCCGAACATCCCCGTTTTCGGGAAGCCCAGTGGCTTGCCCATCACGGCATCTGCCTCTTCAATGCTGATGCCAAGTTTCATCGCCTCTACCAACCCTGCCGTCATCCAATAGACGCCGATGCGGTTGGCCAAAAAGCCTGGTGTATCCTTGGTGAGAACGACACCCTTGCCGAGCGCGCGGTCGGCAAACGCACAAAATGCTGCAAACCGCTCTGCAGAAAATTGCGGGCTTGGCACCACCTCCAGCAGCTTCATAAAGCGCGGAGGGTTGAAAAAGTGCGTGATGATAAAATCCTGCGCGAGGTCAGCGGGCATGCCTTGTAGCAATTCATGCAACGGAATCGTGCTGGTGTTGCTCGAAACTATGCTCCCCTTTTTGCGCACGGCGGAAATTTTCTTATACACATCGTGCTTCACCGCAAGCTTCTCGACCACCACCTCGACAATCCAATCGCAGTCGGCAAGCTTGGCTAAATCATCCTCGAGATTTCCTGCAGTCACTAGTTTCGCATATTTTTTATGGGCGAACCCTGGTGCGCCACCGCCCAGTTGTTTCTGGATGGCACCTTCGGCCATGGCGTTGCGTGGGCCTTCCTTTGCAGGCAGGTCGAGCAGCAACACAGGAATCCCCGCATTCGCCAGCACCGCCGCAATGCCCGAACCCATCACCCCCGAACCCAACACGGCGACTTGTTTAATTTCCATCACTGGCTACTCCATGGCTTATTTTTTGTCGGCATTGGCCGGCTGTTTCACAATCGTTTCGCAGCTACCCAAACGGCAGCGCGGCATTTTTTCGCCATGGCGCCAGAAAGGTGGGTTAGCACAATTTACCTTCGGTGCTTCCTGCCGATAATAGGCAACGGCCTTATCTTTCACCTGCCAATTCACGGCTGTTTTATCGCACAGCCCATCGATCATCACACATTGGTCATCTTTGCTGCAATTGCGCCAATCTCCACCTTCTTGCAACATTTCAGCCTGTGCAATGAACGGCAAAAATGCTGCAACCAATGCTGCACACACCCATCGCACTAGGCACGCTCCAGAATCGTCGCAATGCCCTGCCCACCGCCGATGCAGGCCGTGGCGAGCGCATACTTGCCTTTGCCGCGCGAGAGCAGCAGCGCTGCCTTACCCGTGATGCGCGCGCCCGATGCACCGAGCGGATGGCCCAGCGCAATGGCGCCGCCCTCCACATTCACTTTCGTCGCATCGCATTTCAATTCGCTGATGCAAGGGATGGATTGCGCCGCGAACGCCTCGTTCAATTCAATCACGTCGATATCTTTGATGGTCAGCCCTGCGCGTTTAAGCGCCTTTTCGCTCGCCGAGATTGGGCCAAGCCCCATCACCGCAGGGTCGAGCCCCGTAATCGCCATCGATTTAATGCGCGCCAAAATTGGCAGCTTGTGCTTCTTCGCGTAATCCTCGCTCGTCACCAACACGGCGGCTGCACCATCGGTCAAAGGGCTGCTCGTCCCCGCCGTTACCGTGCCATAGACATCGAACACGGGGTTCAATTTTGCCAAGTCCTCGGGCGTTGAATTTTCGCGAATCGTGCCGTCCTTCGTCACCACCCCAGCTTTCGTGGTAATAGGCACAATCTCGCCCGTCATATCGGCAGCGGCAGCTTTTTTGTGGCTCGCAATCGCAAACTGCTCCTGCACCGCGCGCTCGACATGGAATTTTTTGGCCACGTTCTCGGCCGTCAAGCCCATGCCAATATAGGCGTCGGGCATCGTAGCATAGAGCACAGGGTTGGGCAGCGGGTTAAAGCCCCCCATCGGGATGCGGCTCATGGATTCGACCCCTGCGGCAATGAACACTTCACCCTTACCACTAGCAATGTTGCCCGCGGCGATATGAATGGCTTCCATGCTCGACCCGCACCAGCGGTTGATGGTCAACCCACCTGTGGTGATAGGCAAACCCGCCAGCAAGCCGACCATGCGCGCAAGGTTGAAGCCCTGCTCGCCCTCGGGGAAGGCACACCCGAGCAACACATCCTCGATATCGTCGGGCTTGACCCCCGTTTGCTTCACCAGTGCCTTGATAACTTCCGCCGCCAAATCATCGGGGCGCACGGTGGCCAGCTGGCCTTTGTAAGCAGGGGTGAAGGGGGAACGCAGGTAGCCGACAATAACCGCAGCGGACATAATAACTCCAAATGAGTGACCGTGATTCACCCCCACCATGCCATAAAAATCATGGATTTAGAAGCACTAAGGCTCGCTGCAATGCGAAACAACTCACTTGATTTTTCAGATGTGGCAGATTTGTGCGGCCGCGGCGAAATACGTCGTTTTGCTAAACGCTATTTAGCGAAACACCACGGTTTTCGTGCCATTGAGCAACACGCGGTGCTCCAGCTGGTATTTCAGCGCGCGGGTGAGGACTTGCGCCTCGATATCACCGCCAATGGCCGTCAGTTGTTCGGGCGATTGGGCATGGTCGACGCGCGCCACTTCCTGCTCGATAATCGGGCCTTCATCCAGCGCGTCCGTCACATAATGTGCCGTCGCCCCAATCAACTTCACGCCGCGCTCGTGCGCTTGGTGGTAGGGCTTCGCCCCCTTAAAGCTAGGCAGAAACGAATGGTGAATGTTAATCGCCCGCCCGCGCAAATGTGCGGATAGTTCTGGCGAAAGAATTTGCATATAGCGCGCCAGCACTACCACATCGGCGTGCACCGCATCCATCAGCGCGCGGATTTTGCCTTCCTGCGCGGCCTTGTCGCCATTTTCTATCGGTAAATGGTGGAAGGGAATGCCGTGCCACTCCACAATACCGCGCGCATCGGGGTGGTTGCTGATAACGGCAGGTATTTCCATCGCCAGTTGCCCTGTGCGATAGCGATGCAGCAGATCATTCAAGCAGTGCAGTTGTTTGCTGACCAAAATCACCACCCGCGCCTTCGCGCGCGCATCCGCAATGTCCCACTCCATACCAAACTGGTTAGCAACCAGTTGCTTGAATTTTTCCTTCAATGCGTCATGGGCGGGGGTTTTCTCACCCGCGCTAAACTCCACGCGCATGAAGAAGCGGTTGGTAGAGGGGTCGCCAAACTGGGTGGATTCACTGATGAACCCATCATGGGCGGCTAAAAACCCCGTCACCGCGGCAACAATACCGCGCGTGTCGTGACAGGAAAGGGTAAGGATGTAGGTGGTGGTCATGGGATTAGTTCCTAGGGGTAGGGTTCCTAGGTTTCAACTAAATTCTAATTCGGCCACCCACGAACAATTTGCTTAGTTGGACTAACTATCTCAGTACTGCCCGCAATGATTTGTTTTACTGGCTCAATCCACTCCGATCCTACTGGTTGGACTTCTCCTACCACTGCCTGCATTTCCACTGGTTGCATTTGTCCAACCGCAGCGCCAATCGCTTGCGTTTCTGCTAACGGCTGCGTTGTACCGGCAGCTAAATTGGTTCCAGCATTAGTGCCTAAACCCCCATTGAGAAGCCTATCAGTTTCTTGCGCCAATAGTCGGTTTGGATTCAATGGATTTAGTGGATGATTAATATCTTTTATATCCTCGCCACGATGAAATGAGCTTGCTGGATTTGTTGGGTCAAGCAAAGGATTCGGCAATCCACTTAGATTGTTGGGTTCGGTCATTATAATCTCCTGTTTGTAAGACTAAATATACCGCAAATGGATTACAGTTTTATGACATAATTGAAGAAATCTCGTTTTTCTTTCAAGCCTTTGAAAACACACACGCAATCGCCGTGCCTTGCCCTAGTTCCGATTCCACCTCCACCACGCCGCCATGCAGCTCCATAAAGCGCTTCACGAGGCTGAGCGATAGCACCGATTCGCTGCCATGGCTGTGGCTGCCGCGGAAGAACGGGGCAAACAATTTGGCGCGGCGCTGTTCATCAAGGCCTGGGCCATCGTCTTTCACGCTCAGGCGGGTGGTGCCCGCCTCGTCACGCGTTTCCGTGATGGTGATATTGCCCTTCGCGCGGGTGGCCTTCACGGCATTGCTGAGCAGGTTGATGAGAATTTGCTTCACGCGCATTTCATCGGCTACCAATGTTTTTGCATCCTGCGCCACCTCAATGGCGAGCGTCAGGCTATCGACCTTTAAGCGCTCCGCGAGCAGTGCAATCACCGAGTCAATTGCCTCGCGGATATCGAACGGGTGCACATCCAATTTCAAATAGCCTGCCTCGATCGTGGCAAGGTCGATGATGTCGCCAATCAGCGTGCCCAAATGCTGCGCGGATTGGTAAATGCCGCCGACATAATCTTTCTGCGAATCGCTTAAGGGGCCTGCATATTCGCGTGCCAACATTTCCGAAAAGCCCGAGATAGAGGTAAGCGGCGAGCGCAATTCGTAACTCATATTGGCAAGGAATTCTGTCTTCATACGGTCGGCGGTTTCAAGCGCCTCGGTACGGTCGCGAAGCGAGCGTTCCACCAACGTCGAATCCGTTACATCGATAAAGCTGAGCAGCGTCGCTCCATCGGGCAGCGGCACCGCGGAACAATCCACCACCGTTCCATCCGTGCGCTCGAAGCGCAAACTCAGATGCGCGCGCTGCTGGAACCGCGCCACCAAACTATCGAGATAGCTCGCCCAATCCGCCGTCGCAAAAAATGCCTGCGTGCGCCCGAACACTTCGCGGATATGCGGCTCGGTGACGGTGAAGTCGTTATCGAGCTTCCACAATTTATGGAAAATCGGGTTGCACAATTTCAGGCGCCCTGTTTCGGCGAACACCGCAATGCCTTCGTGCAAATTATCCAGTGTTTCGCGCTGCACAGCAATCAGGGTGTTGTAGCTACGCTCGAGCGCCAAGCGGTCGGTCACATCCTCATACGCAAAGAGTATTCCACCCAGCGCATGCGGAATGGCAATTACGCGCAGCGTTTTGCCATCGGGCAGATAAAAGAACTCTTCGCTGGGTTCAATCAGCGTGGTGAACAATTTCGTTTGCGCCTGTTTAAATGCCTTGAAATTTGCCTGCTCGGGCAGCCTGCGCTTCTCGCGCATCACCTCCAACACATCGCCATAGCTTGGCTCGGTGTCGAGCCATTGCTCGTCCATCTTCCACAAATTCACGAAGGCGAAGTTGTAAAATTTCAGCTTGCTGTCGCGGCCATAAATCGCCATCGCCGAGGTGCTACTTTCGAGCAGGTCGCGCAACGCGCTCACATGGCGTTGAATTTCCTCCTGCGCGGCAGCTAGCTCACTGATATGCGTAGCATAGCCAATCACGCCATCGCCCTTCATCGGCAATTCGCGGATCATGTAAAGCCGACGCTGCCCATCCACCACAATATGGCGGCGCTCGAACTGCTCTTCGCCTGTATCGTGGGCCTTTTGTGCCAGTGCGCGGTGGCCTTTATAGAGCTCCATATCCCCCACCGCGATGACATTCTCGGCGGTCTGCTCCGCCAGCTCGGTAAAGGCAAGGTTGCAGTAAACAATATTCAGGTTCGTATCGCGCTGCCAAATGGGGTTGATGGATGAATTGATGATATTCGCGTAGCGCCGCGCCTCGGATTTCAGGCGCGTATTTTCAGCCAACAGCCGCTCATGCTCGGAACTGGGAGCAACCGTTTGTGCCGAGGGCGGCGTGGGGTTTTTAAAAAAGCGGCGCAGCATGAGCTAACTTTGCCACCATAGTACCCGATTGGCAATCAAGGATTAACCTACTTAGTAACGGTACCAATCCTTTTTGAATGGCCCGTTCACACTTACGCCCAAATAATCGGCCTGCTCCTTGCTCAGCTTCGTCAGTTTGGCGCCAACGCGGGCAAGGTGCAGTTCGGCCACTTTCTCATCGAGGTGCTTCGGCAGTACATAGACCTTGTTCTGGTAGTTCTTATGGTTCTTCCACAGTTCGATTTGCGCCAGCGTTTGGTTGGTGAACGATGCCGACATGATGAAGCTAGGGTGGCCATTGGCGCAGCCCAAATTCACCAAGCGCCCTTGAGCGAGCAGAATAATACGTTTACCATCGGGGAATTCCACTTCATCCACCTGCGGCTTCACTTCGTGCCACTTCATGTTGCGAAGCGAAGCGACCTGAATCTCGGTATCGAAGTGTCCAATGTTGCAGACAATCGCGCGGTCTTTCATCGCACGCATGTGCTCAAGCGTAATGATGTCTTTGTTGCCTGTGGTGGTCACAAAAATATCGGCCTCTTTTTGCACGCTTTCGATGGTATCCACACGGTAGCCTTCCATCGCTGCTTGCAGGGCGCAGATGGGGTCCACTTCCGTAACAACCACGCGCGCGCCTTGGCCACGCAACGCCGCGGCGCAACCCTTGCCCACATCGCCATAACCACAGACCACGGCCATTTTGCCCGCAATCATCACGTTGGTGGCTTGCTTCAACCCATCGAGCAGCGACTCACGGCAACCATAGAGGTTATCGAATTTCGATTTGGTAACGGAGTCGTTTACGTTAATGGCGGGAATTTTCAATTTCCCATCGCGTTCCATTTCAAGCAAGCGCTGCACGCCCGTCGTGGTCTCTTCCGAAACACCACGGATATCTATGAGCATCTCTGGGTATTTCTCGTGGATGATGCGGGTCACATCGCCGCCATCATCCAAAATCATGTTAGGTGCCCAGCCATTTGGGCCGCGTAATGTTTGCTCAATACACCATTCATATTCTTCTTCCGTCTCGCCTTTCCATGCGAACACGGGGATGCCGAGCGCCGCGGTAGCCGCGGCCGCTTGGTCTTGCGTGCTGAAAATATTGCAGCTGCTCCAGCGCACCTCCGCACCTAGCGCGGTTAGCGTTTCAATCAGCACCGAAGTTTGAATGGTCATGTGCAGGCAGCCCACAATGCGCGCGCCTTTGAGTGGCTGCTCCTTGCCATACTCGGCGCGGGTGGCCATCAGGCCGGGCATTTCGGTTTCCGCAATCGTAATCTCGCGACGACCCCATTCAGCCAAGCCAATATCGGCCACTTTGTAATCGGTGAAATTTGCGGGGGCTTTTGCTGCAACAGACATGGTACGACCTCTCGTTTTTTGAAAATGATACTTTGCCAATACGTGACTATGCACTGCTTGCAAAGTGTTTAATTGTAGTTAGGCTCAGCCTAATTCATTCCTTCATTATCAGCACACACGGAGTTGCCTCATGAACCGCTTTCCATTTCAACTGAGCCTCCTTAGCCTACTCGCCGTGGCAACAAGCCCAAACACTTATGCGTTCGACCCTAGCACTGACGCATCGCAAGCACCTAGTCACGCCACCTACCAACGCCTGCCCGACTCGGTAGTGCCGCCGCGCTATTACCACAACGCCACCGCTGCAGCACCAATTGCAAACCCCTCCCCGATTCTCGCGGAAACGCCGAGCTATGCCACGCCACCCAGCGCACCATATGTTGCACCCGCTCCTGTCTACACCCCACCTGTCGCCGTGGCCGAAGTAACCCCCGCGCCCGCCGCAAACGTGGTGCGCGCACCCGAAAGCTATGCCCCGCCGCAACATTCAACCAGCCCGTCCGACCGCTTTACGTTCGGCATCGAAGGTTTCTACGATGAGTATCAGGAAGATTCGGTATCTCTTGTCGATAAGGGCTATTTTGCAGGGCTAAACGCATCCTACGAGCATACATTCGGCTCCGATTGGTGTGGCGAGATTGATGTGCGCGCTGCGCGCGGCACCACCGATTACGAATCCGTCAGCGGCACCATCGATGACATCGGGCAGTGGGATATGGAGGCGCGTTTGCTGATGGGTTACGCGCCCACCTACTACCAGCAAGGCCGTACCAAACTTTATACTGGCCTTGGCTCGCGCTATTTCTCGGATGAGCTGAAGGGTAAAGTGGCAAGCCTAGGTGGCAGCGGCTATGACCGTCGCATTTTCCAACTCTATCTGCCCATCGGTATCACCTACGATTTTGCGGCATTTGGCCTCACCTTCACTCCCAATATGGAATACGATCACCTGCTATGGGGCAATGTCAGCTCGCGCCTTGGCACCTTGGGCGGCGCCTTCCGCAATATCGAAAACAAGCAAACCGAAGGCTATGGCCTGCGTGGCGAGCTGATGATGGGGCAAGTGGATGCACGCGGCAAAGGCTGGCAGTTTGGCCCCTTTGTGCGCTATTGGGACATTCCGAATTCCGATGCGGATGGCGGCTTTATCGAGCCTGAGAACACCCGCCTACAGGCAGGCGCAAAGATGAAGTTCCTGTTTTAGTCGTTAAATTATCATGCTGCTGTCATCAAACTGACATAAATTGCGTGTATAATCGGTTCATAATAGGGAGATTATGATGACCGATTCAAAAAAAACTGAAACCGCTACCTTGATCCTGCGGCTACAATCGACGCGCGATACTGACGGTGCGACCCATGCTATCCGAAGCAACTCTGGAGAAATGCTGGTTGTTTGGCCAGAGAGCGGCGTCGCTCGCTACAAGAATGGTAACATACAACCCTGCCCCATTTCGGCGCGCCAGTTCGATGATTTGCTGCGCGAGCTCGATCCACCAAGTGCACCACTTAAATGGACAAAAGTGAACGACCATCAGGAAGCAAAGACCTCAATGCCAGCAGGTAAAATCACTTCCGTATGCCAAGGCCAGAAGCGCTAACCCTTCGCCTTTTCCTCAGCCACGAGTTCTTTCTTCAGAATTTTCCCAACGGCCGATTTGGGTAAGCTCTCGCGGAACTCCACCACATGCGGCAATGCATAGGCCGTGATGCGCGGCTTGAGGTGCGCTTTCAGGCCAGCTTCATCGAGCACCTGCTCGGTTTTCAGCACAATATACGCTTTGATCATTTGCCCGCGCGTTGGGTGCTCCAGCCCCACCACCGCACATTCCGATACGGCAGGGTGGCTGTAAATCTCCTCCTCCACATTACGTGGAAAGACCTTATAGCCACCGACCACAATCATCTCTTTCAAGCGGTCGACAATATAGAAATACCCATCCGCATCCATGTAACCCACATCGCCCGTGTGCAGGCGGCCATTGCGCATCACGTTGTCGGTTTCGTCAGGGCGGTTGAGGTAGCCTTGCATCACCTGCGGGCCGCTAATGCAGACCTCGCCAATCTCGCCCTGTTTCATCACCGTCACATGGTCGTCTTTGTCGATAATCTCTGCAATTGTTCCGGGCAATGGCATGCCGATGGAACCTGCTTTGTTTTCCCCCACCAAGGGGTTGCAATGGGTCACGGGCGAGGTCTCGCTCAATCCATATCCTTCCACCACCACGCAGCCTGTCAATTTCTCGAACTGCTTTTTTACATCGACAGGTAATGGCCCACCGCCTGAGATACAATACTTGATGCTCGTGAGGTCATACTTATCCAACGTGCGCGCATTATTGATGGTGGCATAGAGCGTGCTCACCCCAGGCATCAAGGTCGGCTTCTTCGCATCAATATCGGCCAGCACATGCTTCAAGTCGAACTTGGGGTGGATGATGATGGTCATGCCGTTCGCAATCGCCAAATTGAGCGCCACCGTCATCGCAAACACGTGGAAGAACGGAATCACCGCCAACATAATTTCGTTGCCCTGCTCCAGCCCCACCATCCAATTGCTACACTGCATGGTATTGGCATAAAGGTTCGCGTGGGTTAGCACGGCAGCCTTGGGCACGCCTGTCGTGCCACCCGTATATTGCAGCACCGCGGGGTGCGTATCGGGGATGATGTTGACGGGTGTGGTCAGCTCATCCGAGTGCAGCAATTCATTCAGTGTGATGTGGTTACTATCATGCGGCGGGTGGGCAATATCTTTCGATTTTGCGGCCATAAACAACGCGCGTTTTGCCAGCGGCATCGCTTCACCAAAATTACACACCACAATCTTACGCATCGAGCTGCTGCCGATGAACGGCACTAATTTATCGTACGTGGCGCGCAAATTCACTGTCACCATAATCTCGACATTCGAGTCTTTGATTTGGTGGTCAATCTCGTGCCCCGAATAAAGCGGGTTGAAATTCACTACCGTGCCGCCAATTTTTAAAATGGCATAATAGCACATCACATATTGTGGGCAGTTGGGCATAAACATGCCAACGCGTGTGCCCTTTTTTACGCCCATATCCTGCATGCCCTTGGCAATGCGGTTCACCATTTCGTTCAGGCGCGTGTAGGTGTAGGTTTTGCCAAAGAAATCGAGTGCCACCCGATCAGGCCATTGGCGTACAGCTTCATCAAGCAGATAATACAGCGGCTTACCGTGGAAACTCTCGTGCCAGCGCACGCCTTGTGGGTAGTGAGCTTCCCAGGGGTGGACGATTTGTTGCGTCAAGCGGGCTCCTAATGCGGGGGCGACGTTTCTTCTTGTCAGTTCACTATGCGTGTTTTAAGCGTTCACGTCAAATGGACATGATGCACAGCAACACAGAAATCACTAACGATGTCGCGATTATCGGCGGCGGGCCCATTGGCCTGTTCGCGGTGTTCGAGCTGGGCATGCTCAAAATCAAGGCCACCGTCATTGACACGCTGCCAGCAGTGGGCGGCCAATGTACCGCGCTCTACCCCGAAAAACCGATCTACGACATCCCCGCCTACCCCGCGATCGATGCACAGGATTTGATTAAAAATTTAGAGAACCAGGCCGCCCCCTTCTCGCCCCAGTATATGTTAGGGGAGCAAGTGGTGAAGGTGCAAAAACAGGCATCGGGAAATTGGAAGCTTGAAACCAATAAGGGCACTAGCATCACCGCCAAAGCGATTCTGATTGCTGCGGGCTGTGGCGCGTTCGGCCCCAATCGCCCACCGCTCGATGGTATCGAGAAGTACGAGAACACGCACGTCCACTACATGGTGCGCGCGCGCGAGGATTTCCGAGGTAAAAATATTGTCATCGCGGGCGGTGGTGATTCCGCCGTCGATTGGGCGGTCTCGCTCGCCGAAGTGGCCGCAAAAATCTATGTCGTCCACCGCCGCGATAAATTCCGCGCTGCACCCGATATGGTCGATAAAATGCAAGCCCTCGCCGCAAGCGGCAAAATTGAAATGGTCGTTCCCTACCAGCTCGATGGCTTGGTCGGCGATGGCAAGGCACTCAGTGCCATCACAGTCAAAGATATGGATGGAGCATCACGCACGCTGGATGCGCAACACCTCCTCGCCTTCTTCGGCCTCAGCATGGAACTTGGCCCCATTGCCGAGTGGGGCTTGAACCTGAACGGCAGCCATATCGCGGTCGAGCGCGGCACCATGCAAACCAACGTGCAGGGCATCTTCGCGATTGGTGATATCGCAACCTATGAACACAAACTCAAACTCATCCTGTGCGGCTTTGCCGAGGCGGCGCACGCCGCGCACGCCATTCGCGACATCGTTTACCCCGACACCGCCTACCATTTCGAATATTCGACGAGCAAAGGGGTGGCGGCGTGAACGAACTGCGCGCAAATGACCCTCACGCTCACACTCGCGTCACTAGAGCTAAATACGGCCCAATCTTTACGCGTGAAATTCCACTATTATGCACTGGGTATGACGAAAGAGAAGCTGGGCTAATAAAAGAGGCGGCACGCAGTCATCTTCAAGATATATCAGGTTCTTCATCTAATTCGATTGGCCTCAATATTTCTGGTCCGTATGAATTAACAATCGATGCTGACGAAACTAACTTGAGCCTTACCTTTGCAAATGCAAAGCGCGAAGAGAAAAAGGCAGTTGTGCCACTTGCGGAACTAAAGTCATTCATAAGCGGTTATCGCCAAAAGGTCTCTGAATTTTCTAAAAGCAATCGACCCGAGAATGAACTTCGTCAAGTGCTCGAAAATGCAAGAGCGAATACGCATCATCTTGCCGCAGCGTTATTGTTACAAAAACTTGACCCTCAAGGTATCTCCATAAGCCAGAATTTCGGGGAAGCGATTTTTAAGGCTGTGTGTTTCTTATGGAGAGCACCAGACCAGAAGAACCCATATCCTGATGCACTCCTTACAGAGAGCCGATATAAAGGAATTGGCCGCTAACAGCTCGTTTGACGATTGGACTATTTATGAACGCACAACTGATCGATGGAAAAGCATTCGCTGCCAAACTGCGCGGTGAAATTGCAGAAGGTGTAAGAACCGTCAAATCCGCCCATGGCCTCACCCCTGGCCTTGCTGTCATATTGGTGGGGGACGACCCCGCCAGCCATGTCTATGTGCGTAACAAAGGCAAGGCCTGTGCCGAGGCTGGTATCGCATCATTCGAGACCATTTTGCCCGCCACCACCACGCAGGATGAACTCCTCGCCCATATCGCGCGTTACAACGCCGATAGCAACGTCCATGGCATCCTCGTCCAGCTCCCGCTGCCTTCGCATATGGATTCACAGGCT
>CAUJIC010000062.1 GCA_963205305.1 Pseudomonadota bacterium
GGTAAAGAGCTGCGTGAGCGCGTAACAAATGTGATTCCAAAAGACTAGTTGCTCCAGTTTGGTTTACTGACCAAACTTCCGCACGCTAGTAGCGGGCACAGCCAGCTCATCTGATTCGCTTCTTTTTCATATCCTCGTGGATTGAACCATGCCCACACGCATTAAAAATTGCGGACTGAAAACCCCTGAAGCGATTGACTGCGCCATCAGCACGGGTGCAGGGTTTGTCGGGTTTGTGCACCATGAAACTTCGCCACGCCATGTGACACTTACCGAGATGACAGCACTGGTTACCCACGCCAAACCCATCATTAAAACGGTAGCGGTGCTGGTCAACCCATCCGATGAACTCCTCGGCCAAATCGCCCGCGAGGTGAAGCCCGATTATTTCCAACTACACGAGGCGCGCGACGCAGGGCGGGTGCAAGCTGTCCAATCGACGTTTCATATCCCCGTCATCAGCGCGCTCTCGGTGAAAAGTGAAAGCGACCTGACAAATATCGCCACGCTTGAGGAAATTAGCGCGCATTTGTTGTTCGATGCACCAAGCAGCGGCAGCGGCAAAGCCTTCGATTGGCGGCTACTCAAAAACCTCCCCCTCAAAAAACGCTGGTTCCTTGCGGGCGGGCTGACGCCAGAAAATGTCGCCCAAGCCATGCGCATCACGGACGCGCCGATGGTGGATGTGAGTAGCGGGATTGAATCCTCCGCAGGCGAAAAATCGCTGGAAAAGATTGCAGCCTTCAACGCCGCAGTGTTACAAGCAGCGCATGGATAATTTAAAATTACAACCCGATGCACACGGCCATTTCGGTATGTATGGTGGCCGCTATGTGAGCGAAACGCTGATGCCGCTGATCCTCGAAGTGGAGGCGGCTTACGCGGCCATGCGCGCCGACGCGAGCTTTCACGCGCAGTTCGATGATTTGATGAAGCATTATGTCGGCCGCCCCTCGCCCCTGTATTTTGCCGAGCGTTTGACAGAGAAACTCGGCGGCGCGCAGATTTATTTCAAGCGCGACGAGCTGAACCACACGGGCGCGCATAAAATCAACAACTGCATTGGCCAAGTGCTGCTCGCCATGCGGATGGGCAAAAAACGCATCATTGCCGAGACTGGCGCGGGGCAACACGGCGTGGCCACGGCAACCGTATGTGCGCGCTTTGGCCTGAAATGCGTGGTCTATATGGGCGCGAAGGATATGGAGCGCCAAGCGCCCAACGTGTTCCGTATGAAATTGCTGGGTGCGGAGATCATCCCCGTATCCGCAGGTAGCGCAAGCCTGAAGGATGCGATGAACGAAGCGATGCGCGATTGGGTGACCAACGTGGCCGATACCTATTACCTGATTGGTACTGCTTCGGGCCCTCACCCCTTCCCCATGATGGTGCGCGATTTTCAGAGTGTGATTGGCGAGGAAGTGCGCGAGGAAAGCTTGGCGCGCCTTGGCCGCCTGCCCGATATGCTGGTGGCGTGCATTGGCGGCGGCAGCAACGCGATTGGGCTATTCCACCCATTCCTCAACGATGAGGCGGTGAAGCTGGTGGCGGTCGAAGCCGCTGGAAAAGGGCTCGACACCAACGAACATGCAGCTTCGCTAACGCGTGGAACGGCAGGAGTGCTGCATGGTACGCGCACCTATCTGCTGCAAAACACCGATGGCCAAATTACGGAAGCACACTCGATTTCTGCAGGGCTCGATTACCCTGGCATTGGCCCCGAACATGCGTATTTGAAGGATATGAAACGCGTGGAATATGTCAGCGCGACGGATACCGAAGCGCTGGATGCATTTAAAACTTTGGCGGCGAGTGAGGGTATTTTGCCTGCGCTCGAGCCATCCCACGCCCTCGCCCATGTGCTCAAGATTGCACCGAAGATGCCCAAGGATGAAATCCTTGTGATGAATTTGTGTGGGCGTGGCGATAAGGATATTTTTACCGTCGCCGCCGCACTTGGGGTGACGCTATGAGCCGCATTGACCAAGCATTTGCGGCGTGTAAGGCAAAAAAACGTGCGGCGTTCATTCCGTTCATTATGGGCGGCGACCCATCGCTTGAGGTGTGCGCCAAACTGCTCGATGCGCTACCCGCAGCAGGTGCCGATATTATTGAACTGGGGATTCCGTTCAGCGACCCCATGGCCGATGGCCCGACGATTCAAGCTGCGGGCATCCGCGCGCTTGCGGCGGGTACGACACTCAAAAAAATTCTCACCCTCGCGAGCGAGTTTCGTAAAAAACACGCCACGCCACTGGTGCTGATGGGCTACCTGAACCCGCTTTATGTCTATGGTTACGAGGCCTTCGCGCGCGATGCTGCGGCGGCAGGGGTTGATGGAATCATCATTGTGGATTTACCACCCGAAGAAGCAGCGGAGCTGGAGCCAACCTTAACCAAACACCACATTGCCCTTGTACGCCTGATTGCCCCCACCTCGATTGAACACCGCCTGCCACTGCTAACACAGGGCGCGAGCGGTTACCTTTATTATGTTTCGATTGCCGGCATCACGGGTGCGGGTTCGGCCACCGCCCATTCGGTGAGTGACAGCATTGCCGCTATTCGCGCCGCGACCAGCTTGCCCGTATGCGTTGGGTTTGGCATTAAAACTCCTGCGGATGTGAAGGCAATGGCCGCGACAGGCGCCGATGGTGTGGTGGTAGGCAGCGCACTGGTGCAATTGATTGCCGAAACGAAGGGCGATGTGGCCGCATTCAGCGCGCGCATAGGCGAGCTATCAGGCGCTTGCCAGCGCTAGCTGTTGCAACGATACAGCGCCTTTTTTGCCATATTCCTGCGCTGATGGTTCGCTTTGCTCGCGCAAGCCCACCAGCACCCCATCCAGAATTGCTGTTAGCACCGCCTCGGGGTTGGCATTGGCGCACGCCACGCGGTGCTCGATACGTTTATCGTACGGGTCGGGGTTCGCGGGGATACGCAGCGCGCAATAGCGGTTGTTGACACCCCAGCCATGAATTTTTGGCACATGGTCGGCATCGCTCAGGCGCGCATAATCCTCAGCCGTTGGGAAGAAAATCGGCATATCTTGCACCAGTGATGCGAGCAGCCCGCCAAGGCTGTAACGCAGTGTATCACTCGTCCATTCCTCGATTTTGTGATAGGCATTCAAGCCCTCGCCATCCGCCAAATGCAGGTGGATATGGATACCGCTCGAGGGTTGATCCGCAAAGGGCTTGCCCGCAAAACTAGCCTCGACATGAAAACGCGCGGCGTATTTTTCGATGATGGCACGCACGCGCGTGAGGCAATGCGCCAGCTCTTCGGCGTACATAATATTGGTAACGATTTCGTATTGGTGCGCCCCACGCTCCTTTTCGATACGCAGGATGGGCAAGCCTTCGTGGTGGAATGCTTTTTCGACAGGCTCCCAGAATTTATCCATTTCCTTCGCGGATTCATCCGGCAAAACTACATAGCACTCGATTTCACCGCCCACGATGGGGGTGAGGCCAAACTCGGCCTTCAATGCATCGATACTGGCGCTTAGCTTAGGCAACGTGGCTATTCAGCCACTCGACCAACTGGCTTTTTGGCAGCGAACCCACTTTGGTGGCAATCGCTTTGCCATCCTTGAACAGAATCATCGTTGGGATGCCGCGCACGCCATATTTCGAGGGCGAATCGGGGTTGTTGTCGATATTGACTTTGGCCACCGTAAGCTTGCCGCTCATTTCGTTCGCAATCTCATCGAGGATGGGGCCGACTTGTTTGCATGGGCCGCACCACTCCGCCCAGAAATCCACCAACACAGGCTGGCTGCCTGAAATGGCGCTGTCGAATTCGTCGTCGTTGATGTGTTTGGTAGCCATGATTGTCTCGCTATCGTTAGTGTTTCCTCGATTGATAGATAGGCTTGGCCACAGCACTCGTCAAGCGGCGGCGCGTGTTTTTACCATGGATTCTTTATCGGGGAATTGGGCTGCTTCCACCGCCTCATCGAGCCACATCAGCTGGGCGGTATGCGTCCACACGATGGCGCAGCGTATGGTGCGTTCGGGGTATATTTGGCGCAGCAACGCATGGTAAATCTTGAGTTGAAGCAGGTAGTTGGCCGATACCTCAGCCGTGGTTTTTGGTACATGGCTACCCGTTTTATAATCGAGAATCACCAGGCCATCTGCCGTTTCCACCAGCATATCGATTTGGCCGCCGACAGGAATTGCGGCCCCTTGGTGGCTTATCACCCCCGCCACGTTTACTTCGGGCCAATGCGCGTTTTGCCAGATCCAATGCTCTTGTGTGTGAAGTTTAGTTACCAAGTGGGTAACGGCTTGCTGCTCATCGCCCGACCAATCGGGCGCGATGTGGCGCACAAGGCGGCTAATTGTTTCGCTGGTGCTGGTTGCATTCAGCAATTCCAGCACGCGGTGAATTCGCACCCCGCGTTCGCGCGCGCCGCGCGATGGAGCGGCGGCATAAGGCGAGGCTTGCGGCTGTTCGAGGCTCGATGGCGCGAGGGATTGCACCGAAAGTTCGACCGAGGCGGGCGCAGCGTTTGCCCATGCAGGTAGCGGCAATGGGGGGGTTGGCGTTTCTTCCGTTACGTTGCTTGCTAACTGCGTTTGCATGGCATCGCGCAACACCAGCGCCTCGCCCTCTTCCAGAGCGCCGAGCGCGCGCATGGCATCCGCAACGGTTTCGTACCACGACCCTTCCTTGATATTGCCTTTTTTGGTGGCGGTGCCGAAGATATGCAATTCGTCGCGCGCGCGGGTGAGCGCCACATAGAGCAAACGGTTATATTCGGCGAGTAGCTTGTTCAGCTTCGCGGCTTTCGCCTCCTCTAACCTGTCGGCATCGCGCAGGGTGGAGGAAAAACTGAGCACGGGCAGCTGCTGATGATTGGCACTCTCCACGCTGAATATCCGTTCCTTACCTGTGTTGGGGACGCTGACGGTATCGGCCAGAATGACCACTGGCGCTTCGAGCCCCTTGGAGCCATGCACGGTCATGATGCGGACTTGCTCGCGAGCAGCGGTTTCCTGCTCGCGTTTGATTTGGCGCGCGCTGCCGCTGACCCATGCGTGGAACTCGGCCAGCGTGCTGCCCATGCCCTCAGGCATGGCGGCGGCTTGGGCCTTAAGTTCATCCAGCACTTCGTGCACCTCGGCACCGAAACGGCGGGCGAAGGCCATACGACGACCACTCACCTCGAGCACTTGGGTGAGGAATTCATAAGGCGCTAAGCCGCGCCAGCCAAGCACTTCGCGCAGGAACGGATTTTCCACTTGGCTCCACAATGTGCCACTGCGTCCATATGCTAGTGCGCGCAATTCCTCATCCGTGATGCCCACGAGTGGTGAGCGCAACACCTGCGCGAGCGCCAAATCATCGGCCGTGTTCGCGCACCATTGCATGAGCGCGAGCAGATCCGTCACCGCCAAGTGGTCAGCCAATGTCAGGCGGTCGATGCCTGCGACGGCGATTTTATGACGCTGCAACGCGCGGATGAGCGGCTGCACCAACGGCGCGCGTTTATTGACGAGGATGAGAATATCCCCCGCATGCATGGGACGGTTTTGGCTGATGAGCGGACGCTTCTCGATCTGTAGCCATTGCTTAACCGCATCTGCAATTTGCTCCGCACGCTGTTGCGCGGGCGTGATGGATTGGCGATAGCTAAGCGGCACCACCATCGGCTCGGTGGATTCTCTCTCGGGCTGGATGAGTGGTGGGTAGAGCACCGCCAAGCCCACATCCTGTGGCTTATCGCGGTCTAGTATATGCTCAGCAATGCTCGCTTGGGCACTAAGCGCATGCTTGATATGTTCTTGCGCGCACACGGCATCGACCAGCTTCAGCACGGCAGCGGCGGAGCGATAGGATTTTTTGAGTGTCTCCTCGTGCAAGGGCGAGGATGCGCCCGATAATAGCTGAATAAATTTGGCGCGGAAACGATCGAACTGCTCGGGCGCGGCACTTTGGAAGCTGTAGATGGATTGTTTTTCATCGCCCACCACCAGCAGGCTGCGCGGCTGGTTGGCACTGCCCATACCATCGGTGCTAGCGAATAATTCCTCGACCAATGTATGCGCCAGCTCCCACACATCGGCGCTGTTATCTTGCGCTTCATCGATGAGTAAATGGTCGATGCGGTGGTCGAGCTTGGTCATCACCCAGCCAATGGTTTCAGGCTTCGAGCACAGCGCCAGCGTGCGCTCAATCAAATCATCGTAATCGAGCGCGTGGGTGGCGGCTTTTGCGGCTTCGTACTGTTCGAGCAAGCTGCGCGCGAGGATGGCCGTGGCGAA
>CAUJIC010000063.1 GCA_963205305.1 Pseudomonadota bacterium
AATATCAAACGTCAGCAGGTGCGTTTCGCAAGGAAGCGTGGCCGCCAGCTCTTTTAGCTTCTCCACTCGCCGCGCGGTGAGGATAAGGCGCACGCCTTTTTCCTTCGCCAGTAATTCCGCTGTTGCTTTGCCAATACCCGCGCTCGCGCCCGTTATGAGGATGGTCTTCATGCGCGCTCCTTTTCTTTTGCCGCGTTCCAAAGCGTTTCCATTTCATCCAAGCTTGCATCCTTGATGTGTTTGCCATCCGCCTTCAGTGCATCTTCGATGAACTCGAAGCGGCGCACGAACTTAGCGTTCGTGCCACGCAGCGCCGTTTCCGCATCCGCCCCCACAAAGCGGGCGAGGTTGGTGACGGCGAACAGCACATCGCCCAGTTCTTCCTCGGTATGTGCTTTATCACCACTGGCAATCGCGGCTTCCACCTCTGCAAGTTCCTCTTTAATTTTCGCAATCACACCGCTCACATCTGGCCAATCGAAACCAACCCGCGCGGCGCGGGCTTGCAGCTTTTGCGCACGCATCAGGGCGGGCAGGGCGGCAGGCACATCGGCCAATGTGCGCTCGCGCTTTTTCGCCGCGCGCTCGGCTTCTTTAATCACTTCCCAATTCGCGGTTTGGGCTTCGGCGGTTTTAATTTCAGCATCGGCAAACACGTGCGGGTGGCGGCGAATCATTTTATCGCTGATGCTCTGCACCACATCCGCGAACGTGAAGCTCCCAGCCTCTGCCGCCATTTGCGCGTGGAACACCACTTGCAGCAGCAAATCGCCCAGCTCATCGCGCAACTCGTGCATGTCGCCTTTGGCAATGGCCTCGGCCACCTCGTAGGCTTCCTCAATCGTGTAAGGCGCAATGGTGGCGAAGTTCTGCTCCACATCCCACGGGCAGCCGCCCTTAGGCGCACGCAGGCGCGCCATGATGGTTAGCAGTGGGTTGATATCAGCTTCGCTCATGCCCCATCACTGGCACAGCAGCGCGGAAGCGTCAATCAACAGCTATTCGCCTTGGCTGCTGCTAAACCCATTCTTGCCATCGAACGTGTAGAGCGTCTCGATCTTGAGGTAATCGATGCCCTTATCCGCCGCGCGGGAGAGAAGGTCGGAGACTTGTTTGAGCGTAATATCCGCACCCTTGGTTTCGGGCAGGAAGCGCGCGCGGAAGCGGTCGGTCACGTCCATCTCGGTCACAATGTTTGGCCATACTTTTAGGCCCTTACACGACAGCATTTGCAGCTTAAGTTCTGGCGTCGAGAGGCCATCAAGCAGCGTGCCCAGCTCGTTCACATCCTTGCCATACCAGTGCACGAAGAGATCCACGCCCACCAGTTTGCGCACTTCGGTTTCCTTCGCCATCACCGCGTGGATGCCGCCTTGGCCGCCTTCTTTCACCGCCGCATATTTCACGGGGCGGTAGGTGTTTGGTTCTTGTCCAAGTCGTGCAATCACCGCATCGGCGAATTCCTTGCAGCCCAGCTTCGCTTTACTCATATCGTTGAAGATATCGCCCGTGTGCTGTCCGTCCTCAATCGTTTTGAGCCATGCGTTATGAATGGTTGTCGCATGCTCATTCATACCCAGATGCACGAGCATCATAATGGCGCCATGCAGCAGACCCGATGGGTTCGCAATGTTTTTGCCCGCAATATCAGGCGCACTGCCATGAATCGCCTCGAACATTGCATAATTCGCGCCAATGTTGGCCGAACCTGCCAAGCCCACCGAGCCCGACACTTCCGCCGCAATATCCGAAATAATATCGCCGAATAAATTCTCGGTCACAATCACATCGAAAATATGCGGCTTGCTTGCAATGCGCGCCGAGCCAATATCGATAATGTAGTGGTCCGCCTCAATCTGCGGGTATTCCTTGGCCACCATGGTGAACATATCGTGGAACGCACCATCGGTGAGTTTCATGATGTTGTCTTTGCTCATGCAGGTCACTTTTTTGCGGTTGTTCTGCACCGCATATTCGAACGCGTAGCGCATGATACGCTCCGAGCCAGAGCGCGTAATAATCTTCACCGATTGGAACGCATCCTGCGTCTGGCGATATTCAATCCCTGCGTACAAATCCTCCTCGTTCTCGCGGATAATCACGAGGTTCATGTTCGCGTGCATGGATTTGATGAACGGGTGGTAGCTGGTGCAAGGGCGCACGTTGGAATAGAGGCCGAGCGATTTACGCATCGTCACGTTCAGCGATTTATAGCCGCCACCTTGTGGGGTGGTGATGGGTGCTTTGAGCAGCACCTTCGTGCGGCGGATGCTATCCCACGCTGCGGGTGGTATGCCCGTGGTCACGCCCTTTTCGTAGAATTTCTGGCCAACTTCGATGGTGTCGATTTGCAGTGGCACGCGCGCTTCGGCGAGGATTTTCAGCACTGCTTCCATGATTTCAGGGCCAATGCCGTCGCCATATGCCACGGTGATGGGCACAGGTTGCAGTTTTTTATTCAGCTGAACAACGGATGACATAAGCAGGCTCCCTTAAGGTGATATGGGGCGATTATGGGCGTTATTGGCAGCCATTCCAGTGAAAGCTGGAAAGCATGGGGGGTGAGGGCGCACTAAATCAGCGGTTGTGGCAATTTGGCTGGCGTTAAGCCAATAGAGCTTTCACTGCCGCGAGTGCGGCCTCGAGTGCGGCGCCATCGGGCCCGCCGCCTTGGGCGAAATCGGGCTTGCCGCCGCCACCTTGGCCGCCGAGGGCGGCAACGCCTGCTTTCACCAGCGTGGGTGCATCTACCTTGCCCGCAAGCTCCTTGCCCACGGCCACAATGATGCTGCCTTTGCCTTCGTTGCTGGCCAGCAGCACGCTCACTGCATCCGTATGTTTTTGGTGCATGGCGGTTGCTACATCGCGCAGCGATTTTGCATCCAGCTCACCCAAAATTTTCGCGGCGAGTTTCGTGCTGCCAATGGTCTCGATTACATCATCGCCACCCGCACCCAGTGCCGCTTGTTTCTTCGCTTCGGCCAGTTCTTTGTTCAGTTTTTTATTTTCTTCCTGCAGCGCGGCGATGCTTTGCTCGGCCTTGGCGGCTTGTGCGTCATAGATGCTGCTTGTTTGGGCAAGCGGTGCGCTGGCAATCGCATCGAGCGCGGGTGCTTCCACCTTCACGCTGCTGGTTTTTTTCAACTCACCCAACAAGCGCGCATTTTCTTTCGCCGTCGTTTGTAATTGCTCTGCCAGTTTACCGAGTTGCTCGCTGAGGTAACTGCGCACATTCTCGCCCGTCACCGCTTCGATACGGCGCACGCCCGAGGAAACCGAGCCTTCCGACACAATTTTGAACAGGCCAATATCGCCGGTGTTTTTTACGTGCGTACCGCCGCACAGCTCCACCGAAAAATCCTTGCCATCGGCGCGTTTGCCCATGGCCAGCACGCGCACCTCGGCGCCATATTTCTCGCCGAACAGCGCCATAGCACCCGCGGCAATCGCATCGGCTTGGTTCATCAACTTCGTTGATACATCCGCCTTTTGGGCGACATAGTGGTTCACTGCCACTTCGACATTCGCCAATTCCTCACGGCTGATGGCTTTGGGGTTGGTCACATCGAACCGCAGGCGCTGCTCATCCACCAGCGAACCTTTTTGGGTGATGTGTTCGCCCAGTTGCTCGCGCAGCGCCGCATGCAGCAAGTGCGTGGCCGAGTGGTTCGCGCGGATGGCGTTGCGGCGCGCGCTGTCGATGGTGAGTTCCACCGTATCGCCAATTTTGAGCGATCCAGAATCCAGCGTCACCTCGTGTACGAACAGTGCATCGAGTTGTTTGGCGGTATCGCTGATACGGCCTTTAGCAGTGCCGCTTGCAATGCTTCCGCTATCGCCCACTTGACCACCAGACTCGCCATAGAACGGCGTTTGGTTGACAATCACGGCGCCGACGTCACCTGCCTTAAGTTCGCTCACTTCCGCGCCATCTTTGATGAGTGCGGTGATAACGCCCTGCGCGGATTCCATCGCGTAGCCCAAGAATTCCGTCGCGCCGACGCGCTCTTTAATATCGAACCACAAGGCAGCGGTGGCGGATTGGCCCGAGCCCTTCCACGCGGCGCGGGCTTTTGCTTTTTGCTCCGCCATGGCGGCATTGAAGCCGTCCATATCCACGGTGATGTTCTCGGCGCGCAAAATATCCTGCGTCAAATCGAGCGGAAAGCCGTAGGTATCATAGAGTTTGAACGCCGCGTTGCCGCTGAAAACACCACCCGCATGCAGGCCAGTTTTTTCTTCATCCAGCAATTTCAAGCCGCGCTCCAGCGTTTCTTTGAATTTTTCTTCTTCCAGTTTCAACGTATCGCTGATGATGGTTTCGGCGTGTTTCAGCTCGGGGTAGGCCGCGCCCATTTCCTGAATTAATGTGGGCACCAGTTGGTGCATCAGCGGTTTGGTGCAGCCAATCATGTGCGCGTGGCGCATCGCGCGGCGCATGATGCGGCGAAGCACATAGCCACGGCCTTCGTTGCTTGGCAACACACCATCGGCAATCAAAAAGCTGGTGGAGCGCAAATGGTCGGCAATCACGCGGTGGCTGGCGGCCACTGCGGCATCCGTATTTTTAGAGAATTGTTGGGAGGCCGCAATCAGCGTTTTGAATAAATCCGTATCGTAATTATCCGTCACACCTTGCAACACAGCCGTTAGGCGCTCCAGCCCCATGCCCGTATCAATGCTGGGTTTCGGCAAGTTGATTTGGCTACCATCTGCCAGTGCTTCGTATTGCATGAAGACAAGGTTCCAGATTTCGACATAGCGCTCGCCGAACATATCGTGGCCAGTGGCATCGAGCTTCCACTCGCCATCGCCTTTGCCGTGGTCATAGAAAATCTCGGTGCAGGGGCCGCAGGGGCCCGTGTCGCCCGCTGCCCAGAAATTATCTTTCGTGGGCACGCGTAGAATTTTGCTATCAGGCAGGCCAGCGATTTTTTTCCACAGATCGAAGGCTTCATCATCGGTGTGGTAAACCGTCACGCCGAGTTTTTCAGCGGGGATGCCGTAGACTTTCGTCATCAATTCCCATGCGTAGCTAATCGCACCTTCCTTGAAGTAATCGCCGAAGCTGAAATTGCCGAGCATCTCGAAAAATGTGTGGTGGCGGGCGGTGTAGCCCACGTTATCGAGGTCGTTATGTTTACCGCCTGCGCGTACGCATTTTTGCGCCGTGGCCGCGCGGGGGCTGATTGCTTTTTCCACACCGCTGAACACATTCTTGAACTGCACCATGCCTGCTGCAGTGAACATCAAGGTCGGGTCGTTGTGCGGAACGAGGGAGGAGGAGGGCAGCACGGCGTGCGCCTTGCTGGCAAAGAAATCAAGGAATTGGCTACGGATTTGGGTGGTGGTGGGCATAGGTCCTCGTCAATGGGAGGGAATTCATAACTTCCGCAAGGGCGCGCAGCAAGAAAAATGATGGATTTGATAGGGATGGGTAAAAGCCTTCCCTCTTGCAACCGCATGACGATAGTTCTATATTGCCCGCATGTTCACCAAAACCACACGTCAGATTAAAGTAACGGCCAGCCCTAACTTCCTCGCGGAACATTCGGAGCCGATGGATGACCATTATGTGTGGTCGTATACCATCCACCTTGAGAATTATGGCGATACGCCGGTGCAACTCATTAATCGCCATTGGAAGATTACGGACGCCAAAGGTGTCACCCACGAAGTACGCGGTGATGGCGTGATTGGCGAGCAGCCTGTGCTCAAACCTGGTGAGTCGTTCCAATATACTTCAGGCACTGCACTTGCGGCGCCATCAGGCGTTATGCTCGGTGAATATGGCATGGTAACGCCTGAGGGCGAGCATTTTGATGTGGAAGTGCCAGCTTTCTCGCTCGATAGCCCCTTCCAAATGGGTCGCCCCAATTAGCCGCCCCCGCTAAAATGTTTCACGTGAAACATTTTTCTTTTAAATCAGTGGCTTGCTGGTAATTTTAATCGGGTTTATACTCTCTCCGCCTTTTTCACGGCCTCAGCCCATCCCAAGAGAAGCGGTCGGGCGATTTGTCATATAATTGTCATAAACAGCAGGCATGGGCTGTGGTATTCTGTAGGCTAGGAGTAAAAGATGGCAGTCAACGGCAATTCAGGCCCAGATCTTAACCAGATTTTGCAGCAATTGCAGCAAAGCGCGCAGCAAGGCACGCAAGGCAAACCTGTGCCTCTTTTGGGGTTTTTGGCCGATGTTAACGTTGGCAGTGGTCTAAGCCTTCAAGGCCGCGGCTTAAATATCGATGGCATGATAAGAACGCCTGCCCAGCGCCCTAATGGCCCCATTGCGGGTCTGTTGCGTCAAATGGGCTTGGTTGGCCCCGAGATCCTAGAAGGAATGAAGAAGGTCGCGCAGGCGGGTCCTGTGCAGCAAGCCAGCATCGAGGATATCACAGGCCAAAGCCATGGGCTTGGCGGTGGTTTTGCTAGCAACGTTTCTGCCGCATCGGTCGATACCGATAAGGGCATTGCATAGGCCCGATTTCTCCCCGAAAACTCCGCGTTTTATTTTCTTCTATTTACCCCCTTGCATTTTCTAATTCCTTGCGTATGTTGGCGCTCCTTAGACGAACGTGAGCGGGCGTAGCTCAGTGGTAGAGTGTCACCTTGCCAAGGTGAATGTCGAGAGTTCGAATCTCTTCGCCCGCTCCATTCGTTCTAGTCTCATTGGGGCTAGGACGAATGGATAAGTCAGGGCCACCCCCATTCATTCTAGACCTTTCCCGCACTCATGCTATGCATGTTCCCCTAACAACGGAGAACCTATATGAGCGGCGGACTTCTCGCGCTTTTGGATGATGTGGCAGCGCTGGTGAAAGTAACCGCCGCCAGCCTTGATGATATTTCCGCGCAAGTGGCCAAAACGGGCAGTAAAGTGTCGGGCATTGTCATCGATGATGCGGCGGTGACGCCTAAATATGTGGTGGGGCTCGACCCCTCGCGCGAGCTTTCGATTATCTACAACATCGGCAAGCGCTCATTGGTGAATAAGTTGCTTTATTTGGCACCTGCGGCGTTGCTTCTGGGGACCTTTGCGCCATGGTTGATTAAGCCGCTGCTGATGGTGGGTGGCGCCTATTTGTGTTTCGAGGGGTATGAGAAAGTGCATAGCATGCTCCACCCCGATGCACCCGTGGCAGAGGCTGAGATGGAAACCATCACGCCCGAGGAATTAGAAAAAATCCGCATCGATAGCGCCGTGAAAACGGATTTCATTCTCTCCTCCGAGATTATTGCCATCACTTATGCAACTGTTGCGGATAAGGACATGACATCGCAGGTGATGGTGCTCATCAGCATTGCGGTTGGCATCACGGTCGCTGTGTATGGCTGTGTGGGGCTGATTGTGAAGATGGATGATATTGGCCTTTATATGGCCAAGCATAGCCGCACCGCGCTGATGCGTAAGGCGGGGCGTGGGTTGGTTATGGGTATGCCGCAGTTCTTGAAAATCCTCGGTATCATTGGCACCGCGGCCATGCTGTGGGTGGGGGCGGAAATCATCGCCCACGGCATTCCTCCGTTACATCATGGGTTGGAGTGGTTGGGGCACCGTTTGGGTGCCATGCCGGTGGTGGCGTGGTTCGCCAAGGCCACTGCCTGTGCTATTGGTGGGCTGGCGACTGGTTTTATCATTGAAAAAATACTCGCTTTCATACCCAAGAAGAAATTGGTATAAGCGGCGCAGCACCTCAAAGGATACTACCCTATGCACACTGGCACCCTCGACCCGCAACTCCTCGAAATCCTTGTTTGCCCTGTCACTAAGGCGCGGCTGACCTACGACGAAGTGGCGCAGGAGCTTATCTCGCCTGCCGCTGGGCTTGCGTACCCTATCCGCGATGGCATTCCCATCATGCTGCTTGAGGAAGCGCGCAAAATATAGTGTCCAGCCATCAGTTGCCTGCAACCAGATTAAAGTGATTGATGCGCATCGGTTGGTGTTTACACCGCTATGAATCATCGCTAAATCTAAGCATCAAAAAAATTTGCCGATGACTGGCGATGCAGACTGGAGAATACTCAATGCTAGATATTATTTTCGTCAAGGGCGGCTTCGTCATGTATGTGATTGTGGCGCTCTCGATTTATGTGCTGGGGATCATTCTCTTCAAGGCCTACCAGTTCTACACAGGCGGTGTGTTTAACACCCAATTCATCGACCGCGCGATGCAGCTCATCAAGCGTGGCGAGCTTACGGATGCCTCGCAATTATTGTCGCGCGAGGCGGGTCCTTTGGCGCGGATTATGCGTGTATCGGTCGATGGCGTCATGAACCGTGACATTACGATGAAAAGCCGCGAGGCAGAAATTGCCCGCGTGGGTTCGGCCGAATTGCGCTATCTGGAATCGCACATGCGCGGGCTCGAAATGGCGTCCTCCATTGGCCCATTGCTTGGGCTACTTGGCACGGTGATCGGCATGGTGGCGGCGTTCTCAAAACTTTCCGAATCTGGCGCGCGGGTCGATCCCTCCATGCTCGCGGGCGGTATTTGGCAAGCGCTGATCACCACCGTGGGCGGGCTGGTGGTGGCTGTTCCTGCCATGGGCGCCTATTACCTCATCGATAGTATCATCGAACGTGTGCGTGCAACGATGCGCGATGTGACGATTCAAACGCTCGCGCTCGAGGATGTGTTCATCAAGAATGAAAAAGAGCAGGAAAAACGCGAAATCATGGAACGCGAGGAACGTGCGCGCAAGCTGATGGAAGAACAAGCCGAAATGCTGGGCAACCCGCGGGGCGCTCCGCAAAGCAGCAGCACGCTGCATTTATTGAACCCTAGCTATAATAAATTCTAAGGGTGCGGCATGGATTTCCAACGCACATCGCGCCAATACAAGGAAATCAACCTCACGGCGCTCATCGACATCGTGTTCCACCTCATGGTGTTCGTGATGCTGACGACAAGCTTTGTGGTGGCTGAATCGATGGAGCTGTCGCTGCCCTCGGGTAAAACAGCGGCGCCGCTGCCAGCGGGCAGTGTGGTGCGTATCCAAATTTCGTCCGATGGCTCGGTGCTGGTCGATAATCAATCGATGAACATGGAGCAAATGAATAGCACGCTGGGTAATAAAATTGCTGCTAATGCTGATATTAAAATTGCGGTGATCAGCACGCCAGGGGTCAGCGTGCAGCAGTTGATTGCGGTGCTTGATGCCGTTTATTTAACTGGTGGGCGCAACGTGCAGGTGGATAAATCAACCGCGGCGACGGTGTCGCCATGACTGAGTTTAACCGCACCACCCGCAAGCTACGCGCCATAAGCATGGTTTCGCTGATCGATATTGTCTTCACGATTATTCTGTTCTTTCTCGTCGCGGGGCACCTTGAGAAGGCAAGCATTATCGATGTGGAGCTGCCGCACGCCGATGCAGGCCAGCGGCTGGATGAGGGGCCGATTGTCACTACCCTTGGCAAATATGGCGAGGTGATCATCAACGACGAAATTTACGAAGGGCGCGCCATTGATACGGCGCTGAAAAAAGAATTCGCGGTCAACCCCGAGCGCGTGATTACCATCAAGGCGGATAAAAATTTGGAGGCGAATAAGCTCGTCGATTTTCTGGAGCAGGTGCGCGCTGCGGGCGGTAAAAATCTTTCACTCGTCACCGATTCGGGGACAGAAAA
This sequence comes from Pseudomonadota bacterium, assembly GCA_963205305.1. Lineage (GTDB taxonomy): Bacteria > Pseudomonadota > Alphaproteobacteria > Rickettsiales > UBA3002 > QFOX01. The sequence continues at coordinate 9,635 of CAUJIC010000063.1, forward strand.
GGTCATCCGATGAGGTGGGAATTCGCGCATGGATTGTTGGTTGGGGCGCGTAGTAGCCTTGCGCCCTCGACCAGTGCGCTTGGGCCCAATATTTATCTCTCGCGGCGCGATTTTTTCAAAATGCTGGGCTTGGCATTTCTAGTGCATGCGCTTGCGTTTGGTATCGCGGCCATCATCCCGCGCGACACGGTGACGGATATTCCTGTGCGGGCGCTGGCGTTCAAATTGGGTGATAGCAATAAAATTGCGGCTTATAACTCAGCGCCCACGCCCGCGGTGCGCGCCGCTGCACCAGCCCCAAAACCTGTGGCAAAACCTATCCCCGCGCCTGTAATGGAAGCAGCCAGCGCCGATAATTGGCGCGCCACGCCGCCTGCGCGCATCCCTGTGGTGCCTGCTCCGCTGAAGCCTATTGCTAAGCACCAACCTAAACCTCAGCCAAAGGAAAGACCAGAGCCGCAGCCCAAAGTGGTGAAGGTGGAAGATCCAGCGCCCGCGCCACCCGCCATTGCGCCCACGCCGCAGCAATATGTGCGCGAAGTGGGCGGTGCGCCTGATGGAGCGATTGGCGGACAAGGCAACGAAACCACCATGACCGAACAAACCATGCAGGCGATTCGCTCGCGCTACGAGCAGGAAATTTCGAGTTGGATTCAGCGCCATAAATTCTACCCCGCCGATGCCAGCGGGCGCGAAGGCCGCGCCATTGTGCGCGTGCGGATTGATAGGGCAGGCAATGTGCGTTATTACGCGATTGAGCAATCAGCTGGCCTCACTACACTCGATAATGCCGCGCTCGAGATGATTCGCCGCGCGAACCCTGTGCCTGCAGTGCCCACCAATTACCCTGCTGGAAATCTCGTTGAATTCCTTATTCCCATCAGCTTTAAGGCTCCCCAATGACCGAACCAAAAACCATCCTCATCACTGGCGGCGCGGGCTTTATTGGCTCGTCGCTCGTGGCCGAAGCCATTAAGCGCAACTACCGCGTGGTGGTGCTCGATAAACTCACCTATGCGGGGCACCGCGCTAACCTCGAATGGATTAAGGGCGATCATAGCCTTGTGATTGGCGATGTGGCCGATGCGACGCGCGTAGCGGGCCTGTTCAAAAAATACCCGATTGCGGGGGTGATTCATGCGGCAGCGGAGAGCCATGTCGATAATTCCATCAGTGGTTCGGTGCCTTTCATGCACGCGAACATTATCGGCACGCATGTGCTGCTTGAGGCGGCACGCACTGCATGGGGCAAGGATAGCGCGAATCGCTTTTTGCAAGTCTCGACCGATGAAGTCTATGGCGCACTTGGTGAGGAGGGTGAGTTTATGCTCAGCACCCCCATGCAGCCCAACTCGCCTTATGCGGCCAGTAAAGCGGCGGCGGATATGCTGGTGCGGGCGTGGAACAAAACCTATGGGCTCAACACCGTTATCACCCGTTGCTGTAACAATTACGGCCCGCGCCAACACCCCGAAAAACTCATTCCGCGTATGATCACCAACGCACTCGCGGGCGAAAAACTTCCCGTCTATGGCCAAGGCCAGCAGCGGCGCGAGTGGATTCATGTAGAGGATCACGCACGCGGGGTGATGGATGCGTTCGAGCGTGGCCGCGCGGGGCATATCTATCACCTTGGCAGTGGCGAGGAGCGTCGTAACATTACCCTTGTGCAATCGCTGTGCGAATTGTTGACGAAAAAGCGCGAGGGCTATGATTACCACAAGCTCATCACCTTCGTGGAGGACCGTTTGGGGCATGATTATCGCTACGCGCTCGACATCAGCAGCGCTGCGGCCATTGGCTTTTCGGCGCAAGTGCCATTTGGCGAGGGCATGGAATCGACGATTGATTGGTACTTGAATAATGAAGCATGGGTCGAGACCATGAAGCAATGGAAGGGCGTGTGAGCGACCCGAAGCGCATCGTACTTTTCGGCATGAACGGCCAAGTGGGTGGGCGGCTGATGGCCACGCTCGCGGCGGCGGGTTATGAGGTTACCGGCATCGACCGTGCGCGCTGCGATTTAGCGATGGCGACACCCAAAGATATCGCCGTGATTATTCGTGCGGTGGAGCCAGCATTGGTGATTAATGCGAGCGCGTATACAGGCGTGGATGCGGCGGAAACGGATGCCACCATGGCCGAGCGCGTGAATGGTGAAATCCCCACCATCATGGCGCATGCAGCGGCGGAACAGGGCGTTCCGTTCCTGCATTTTTCTACCGATTATGTGTTCGATGGTGCACGCGGCGCGCCGTATGCCGAGGATGCAAACCTCAACCCCGTCAACGCCTATGCCATCAGCAAACGCGCGGGTGAGTTGGGTGTACGCGCGAGCGGCGGCACTGTATTCCGTCTGCAATGGGTATTCGATTCGCGCGGGAAAAACTTTTTCCTCACCATGAAAAAGCTGTTGGCCGAACGTGATGAAGTGCGCGTGGTGGCCGACCAGTTGGGCTGCCCCAGCAATGCGCTGCACATCGCGCAAGCAGTCACGGTTGCCGCACCAAAAATGATCGATGGCAGTTTGCCTGCGGGCATTTATCACCTCAGCGGTGGTGGGCACACTAGCTGGCATGGCTTTGCCTGCGCGATTGCGGCGGCCACCCAAAGCACCGCACGTGTGGTGCCGATTGTGACGGCGGAATTCCCCACCCCTGCCGCGCGGCCAAAAGATTCGCGGCTTAACAGTTCCACGCTTGCCAGCTACGGCATAGGCATGCCACATTGGCGCGAAGGTTTAACCCAAGCCATAAGCGACACCAATGCAAATTCATGACACCACACTGCCCGAGGTAAAACGCCTCAGCCTCGATATTTTCCACGATCAGCGTGGCTTTTTCTGCGAGCGGTTTCGCGTCGATAAACTGGCCGAGGTGGGGATTAAAGAAAACTTCGTGCAGATGAATCACTCGCGCTCGGTGCCTGGGGTCATTCGTGGTCTGCACTTTCAGCACCAACCTATGCAGGGAAAACTGGTGGGCGTCACCCACGGTGCGGTGCTGGATGTGGCGGTGGATGTGCGCCCCAAATCACCCAACTTCGGCAAGGTGGTGACCGCAGAACTGAGCGAAGAAAATGCCGAGCTGTTGTGGATTCCCGCAGGTTTCGCGCATGGGTTCGCGGTGCTTGGCAATCGCCCTGCGGATGTGGTGTATTACGTGACCGCGCATTATAACGGCGCGGGGGAAAGTGGCATTCGGCTGGATGATGAACAGGTGGGCATCAAATGGCCAACGCCGCTTAGCCGTGCCATTCTCTCGCCGCGTGATTTGGCGATGCCAAGCTTGGCCGAAGCGAAAAGTAACCTCGAAATTTGGTTCAAATAACGATGACTAAACTTACCAAACCCCGCGCGATTCTGTTCGATTGGGATAACACCCTCGTCAACACATGGCCACTCATCCACAGCGCGCTGAACATGACGTTGCGCCACATGGATCACCCCGAATGGACCTATGAGCGCGTGACAAAAGAAATCAAACAATCCATGCGCGATTCGTTCCCCGTGATGTTTGGCGATAAGTGGAAAGATGCCGCCGACCATTACCGCAAAAGTTATCGTAGTATTCACCTCGACCAACTTGTGCCCTTGCCAGATGTGGAGGCGATGCTGGAGGCGATTGCCCGCCCTGATGTGTTCGTCGGTATTGTCAGCAACAAGCAAGGCGACACGTTGCGGATGGAAGTGGAAAAGCTAGGCTGGCAGCGATATTTCGATGCCGCCGTGGGTGCCAGCGATGCTGCGCGCGATAAACCACACCCCGACCCCGTGATTCTTGCCCTCAAGGATTCAGGCATCAACCCTGCGGCCGATGTGTGGTTCGTGGGTGATACCAGCATCGATATTGAAGCGGCCAATGCCACAGGCTGCACGCCGATTTTATATGGTGATTGCACTGATGATTGGATTAACGAGGGCACACACCCTTATGCCGCGCACGCGCTCGACCATGCGGCGCTGAAGGCGTTGATTACGTCTAATTCCTAGGTGTAATCAGGGCGTGGGCGTCTTCCACCATCTGGCTGATGCTGGCGTATAAAGCGGGTTCATCCTCGGCACCGATGAGACTTTCCAGTGCGCGGAAATGCGGGATAATGCCCTCGATCATTTCGGCCATTTCCGTGGCGTGATTGCTCATCATTTCCGTATCCGCCTCGGGCGTGATTGCGGCAGGGGCAACAATATCGCGCATGCCAGCACCACCAAATGGGCGTAAATTGGTGCCCGATTGTTTTTCATACAACGACACGCTGGAGATGAGGCTGGCCGCCAACACGCGCGGCAGTAAAGTTTTCGCGAGGAGCTTTTTATCCGCCCCCGTGGTGGGTTCGCCCGCGCGCAGTTCGGTCGCGAAATGTTCTAGCAATGCAATGTAGGTGCCCAGCACAGGCAGTAGCGCCTCGCGGTTCTCGAGTGCCACATCTGTCCACATGCGTGGGTTACTGCGGCTGATGCGCAGGAACTGCTGAAGCATTGCTTCATCATCACTAATGCGGATGCCGAGTGCATGAAAATAGCTCGCGGCCACGAATGCAATGTAGTGCGGCAGGTGCGAAACATAGGCGTAAATTTGGTCGTGCACTTGGTGCGGCATGGCGATTACATCGGCGCCCGCCAAACTCCACAATTCCTCGATGGCTTGAAACGCCGCCGTATCTGTCGCTTCGTCGGGTGTGAGGATGCAGAGTTTACCCTTGAACAAATCCGCGCGCGCGGCGGAGGCGCCGGATTTTTCGCTGCCCGCAATGGGGTGCGCGGGGATGATATGCGCCTTGGGAATGAGTGGGGCAAGCGCCGCCATGCTGCCTTTTACCGAGCCAAGGTCGGTAACGATACATCCATCATCGAGCACGGATGCAACCGATGAAACAAGCGCGCGGTAGGTGCGCAGTGGGGCCGCGAGCAGTACCATATCGGCGCCCTTGGCTGCCTGTTCAGGCGTGGTGCACACCACATCCACCCCGCCACGCGACTTTAATTCCTCAGCATGGTTGGGTGAGGGGTCATAGGCTGAGACATGAATATCCGCGCCATTCTCACGCAGTGCGAGCACAAACGAACCGCCCAGTTGCCCCGCGCCAAGCAGGGCGATGCGAAGGGTTTCACTCACGCCACGTTAGCTTTCGCAAAATGGTTCAGCGCATCGATGAGGATGCTGTTTTCTTCGGTGGTGCCAATGGAGATGCGCAAATAATCGGGCAAACCATAGCCCGCCACTTCGCGCACGATGAGGCCGTGGGATGCTAAGTGGGCGTTCATCTTTGGCACATCCGCACCAAATTTCACGAGGATGAAATTGGTGGTGCTGGGCACGACTGTGTATCCTAGTTTGGTTACAGCTCCCACCACGCGTTTCAGTTCGACCGCATTTTTTGCGCGCATATCCTTCACGTAAGCTTGGTCTTCCATCGCGGCCACGCCTGCGGCTAGTGCAGGGCTGTTAACGTTGAACGGGCTACGCACGCGGTTCATCACATCGATGATGTGGGCAGGTGCAAACGCCCAGCCTAGGCGCAGCGCAGGCAGGCCATAAATTTTCGAGAAGGTGTGGAACACGATGGTGTTGGTGTTTTCTTTCACCAGTGAAATGCCATCCTCGTAATCGGGCTGGTCGAGATATTCGGCATAAGCGGCATCGAGTCCGAGAATAATATCCTCGCGTAGACCCGTACGCAGGCGGCGAATTTCGCTAAAAGGAATCACCGTACCTGTGGGGTTGTTGGGGTTCGCCACGAATACGATTTTAGTGCGCGGCGTAACGGCCGCGAGCAGCGCATCTACATCAGTATGTAAATTTTTCTCGGGTGCGGTGATGGGTGTTGCGCCGTTCGATAGGGTGTAAATTTTATACATGAGAAAGCCGTGCTGGGTGTAGAGCACTTCGTCGCCCGCGCCCGCATAAGCATGCACGAGCATACCGATGAGTTCGTCGCTGCCTGCGCCACAGATCAGTTGGCTCACGGGCAAGTTCTGCACGCGCGCAATGGCCTCACGTAAGGCAGTGTGGCCACCATCGGGGTAGCGGTGCATGTGGGTGCTTTCCGCGCTATACGCCGCAACAGCCTTGGGCGAGGGGCCCCATGGGTTTTCGTTGCTGGAGAGTTTGATGACGCGCACCGCGCCATCGGCTTTCGATTTGCCGCCAACATAGGGCGAAATTTCCGAGATGCCTTTTTTGGGGGTGGGTTGGGTGGTCATAGTCGCTCCTATTATATTGGCTTCGCGCTGGTACCAAGCCAGCGGGCGTTTGGCAGGTTCGCGGCATCGGGTGGCACGAAGCCTTCGAGGGTTTTCAGTTCGCCGTTCACCGCATAAAAACTCACATCATCGCCCGAAGGTTCGGGGTCAATCGCGGCGAGGGCATTCAAGGTGGGCAGCCAAGCCATGTCGCGCTCGAGGATTGGCAGTTGGGTAAAAATGTGGAAATTCTCGGGGATTTCGCTCCACCACCCCGCAGGCAAGCTGGCGGGCAGCAGGGCGATGGTGCAGGTTTTGGCTTTCAGCGCCGCGCTAATTTCAGCGAGTGATGTGAAGCTGGTGATTTGCGCATTCGCGCCGAAATAGTTGCGGGCGCGGGGGCGGTGTTCTTCGCTCAGCACGGCAATTTTGAGGGGGGATTCGAGCGCCGTCGATGCGCCAATAATCTGCCGCCAGATGAGCAGCGCCGCGCGGGAGGAGAACAAGCTGCCGCGAAAGCGCTCGATGACGCTGCGGTGCATTTTTGCCTCGCGCCCAGGGCGGATGTGGCAATCCTTCGGCCAGTTAGCGTTCTTGAGTAGCCCGACTTTGGCCACAATCTCGATGCGCTCGAGCAGCAATTTGCTAAGCGTGTCATCAATCGCATCAATCCGCGCGCGGTGGGCTTCTAGCTGTTGTTCTGGGGTATCCATGGGGCTGGTGT
>CAUJIC010000064.1 GCA_963205305.1 Pseudomonadota bacterium
ATACGGATAGAAGCGTTACCCGTAGCCGCGATACCACTTGCACCATCCAAACGCGTACCTTCGAACGACACCCCTGAGATCACGCTGTTACGCGCAATCACGGTGCTGGAGAAGGTTTGAATGAGCGTGTTCTTGGCCACGTTCACCGCACCCGCATCGGTAAGGGTCACGTTACCCAGAGCCAACTGGATGCGCGTGTTACCGTTACTTACGATCGCAGTCGCTTGGGTGGCGTTAGAAATCACGCTACCCGTGTACTCAACACCATTCAAGGTTGCCACCAACTTCGCACTACCAACACCAACAGCACCGTAGTTCACATCAGTGAACTCAAAGTTTGAGAATTGACCATACACCGAAGCATCAATGGTATCAAAACCACCGTTGGCTACTGCCACACCGCTGGAATCTACCAGCTGCAATGTGCCGGCGTTGGCGATGGCATAGGTACGCAATGCACCAGGCGCCGCAGCAGTTGTGTTCCCAAATGCCTGAATAGCAACGGTCGATGCAGCAACAATGGCGTTGTTGGTTGCCGTTTGCAAGTTGGGGTTGGTGAGCACTGTCGTGACCGCAGTGGCGTTGGTTCTTACTTGAACGGTTTTTGCACCAAGGCCGCCCGCAAGAAGGTTCACGCCGTTGAAGTTGGTACCACTCGCAATACGATCAACCTCTGCTGTTAGCGCTGTAAATTCTTGGTTAAGGAGCGAACGGTTTGCATCCGTCAACTGACCCGATGAAGCTTGGGTAGCAATTGCTTTTTGGCGTTGCAGAATGTCGATGATCTGACCTAATGCACCATCAGCAATTTGCAACAGGCTGGTGCCCTGCGTAGCGTTTGTAAGCGCCGAGCGAAGGGTGTTCACCTGTGTACGAAGCGAGGTACCTACCGCGAGGCCCGCCACATCGTCCGATGCTTTTACAATGCGATTACCGCTCGACAAGCGGCTAATCGAAGCCGATGCACTATCAGACGCGCGACCAATATTGCCTTGCGCCGCAAATGCAGAAATGTTTGTACCGATTGATTGAATAGACATAATACTTCTCCTACTTGGACTGTTAAAGTTACCAGGGCTACTTGCCCACCAAACATAAAAGAGGCGGAAACTTCATGTTTCCAAGGGTTCTCTTTTACGCATGTTCCTATCATTACCGATAAACAATTAATTTATCGTTAACGAGGCCGACATTCACCCCATTATTTTTGCAAAATTTCAATTGGAATTGAATAATTCTGAAAAATCAAAGGGCTAGAAGCGCAGGCATTGCGGCCTACACTACTACTATGTTAGGACCATGCCACAAATCGGGGGCAAGTTCATAGCAAAACATAGGAAGTAACTAACAATAATCGGTGCAGTTGAATCAACTGTTGCCTAATCGCATCATTCCATGATGAGTGCCCTGAGGCGCGCCTCGCGCAACCAACCCGTCTCGCGATATATCTGAAGGGATAATGTCGGGTCAGCCAAATGATCCATGAACCGTGCAAGGGTTTGGATGATACGAATCACCTCGCTTGGCTCGGGCTGTTTGGGCAAGGTAGCCAATGCTAGCTTCACCGTCGCAAATCGCACCCCGATAATGCCTATGCGTTCACTGAGCGTTGCGCCAAAGCCGGAGAACGGAAAAAGTGATTGCGAAATCTGAGCCTCCAAGTAGCGCCGCAACACAGGCTGAAGCACTGCCCCCTGCGCGTGCATCCGTGCCTTGACCAGCACCTCCTGCTGCTCGAAATCGGGAGCAAGGCGTAACCCGCCCGTTTCAAACGCAACTCCAAGCATGCTTGCCATAGCATTCAATAGCTCTAGCAATCGCGGGCGTGGATGTGCCCCCGCCATGACTAACCCATGCAACGCTTGTGCGAGGAAGAACATATCGGTTGATTGCAGTTCGGCAGTTGGGAGGCGTCCATCAGCCATGCCCGCATAGAGCGGCGCTGCGTCTGGCCATGACTCCACTGGTTGCATTTCCAGTGCGTGCGCCACCGCACTCACCCGCATCAAGGAATGTTCGGCACTTACGGTTGCATCGCCCGCCACCTCGAGCATCACGGCATGGACTGCCAATGCCCGCTCCTCGCTCAACCCAGATGGTAGATAATTGCGAAGTGAATAAGGTGCGCGAATTTCCGTTCGTGGGGTGAAGGCGAACGCATCCTCACCATAAAGCATCAACCGCGCCATCTCGGGGCATGAGAGTGTGGAGCCAGTGACAACGACCGCCCCAAGCGCCCGCGAAACGCGGGGGAAAAACTGACAGGCATCACCTAAAAACGCCTCACCATAATCACGGTGGATACCACACCACCCCCCCTCGAACTTCACGCACGTGTCCGTCACAGGGTCGCGCTTCATGATGAACTCGGCCTCGCCCGTGCTCACGACATCCATCAATTCGGGTGCTTCTGCCTTGTACTTGGCAACTGTCTCCGCCGTGAGCTGCATGCCCCACCCTTGACAACAGGTATCGGGGCACTCACCACCTAAGCAGCTAAATTGGGCTACTGCCTGTGTTTGCAATCGCGTCGGGGTCATCGAATTATACCTTCCTTACCCGACAGCACTTCATCAGATGCTGAGCGGCTGGCGAATCAGGTATTTAGTGTGGGGGAATACATATTGTGCTGCCACGCGACGCGTTACATGCATCAACACTGGCGCTCGGCTGTTTACCGTCAGCTTCGCCACGCCAGATTCCCGATGCACCGTAACCACGAGCAATACCGCCACATCATCCAGCGGCATCTCTAAATCCTGCGCCGCCTGCACCAGATCTTCACGATCAATAATCGGATTAGCTATATCCACGGGCAACACAATAAAGGAAAGCGCCGCATCATCGAGTGATTGCAACAGGGTAAACCGCGCCATTTTCTCGGATGGAAACCGCGACAAGCAAAACCGCGTATGGTCTGGCATACCAAGCATACCCGTGGGGAAATGGATCTGCTGGCTGGTGTTGATGGTAATACGACCAAAACGGCTTTCGATTTCCTCGCTTTCGGGAGGGCTCGAGGCAAGTACCGCTTGGTTGATCACCGCAGGCCCGCTGCCGGTCATTATAGTTTCTCCTCGAAGCATGCATATTCTCCTATGGTAGACGTTGTCGCCGCGCCATAAGCAGTAATGACCTGCATTCTAGCATAGCGGATGGGGGTTGCAAGTAATCTAGTAATCATGCCTTTCACGTTATCTTAGAAAATCCGAGAGCCGTAACTGGCTAAGCCGCGCATAAACCTGATAGGATGCCTGTAAAATCGACTGATAGCCGGCCACCTGCGTCGAGGCGGCGACTACATCCGTTTTACTGATTCCATCTGATAATTCTTTCCAATAGGTGCCCAGGTCTTTAAGTCGCGCATCAACCGATTGTATGTTCGCCGCGACCGTGCCAACAGCCGAGCGCAACGTAATAAGATCTTGCTGCCCACTTTGAATGAGTTGCTGCGCGGCCTGTAATTGCGATGGATCATTGTTTGCTGCGCCAGCGATAGCTTGCTTAGCCGCGGCATAGATTTTCTGGAAGGCAATATTATCCGCGCGGGCTGGGAAGTTCGCCTCAGTGCGATCATCCATACGAAGCATCACGTCACTTTTCGAGCCCACATAGTAATTATCATCTGGCACCCCCATCACGGTATTTGTGACATTGGTACTTGGCACGGGCTGGGTAATAGTATCCGTACCCCCGAAAATATACGCACCGTTAAACGAGGCATTCAACTCACTACCCATAGCTACCAATAAATCCCCAACGATTTGAGGCAGGTTCGAGGTGTGAACCACTGCGCCATTGGCCCCAATAATCGCGTTCTTAATTTTATCTGCAATATCGGTAATTTTTCCAAGCGCCACATCCGCTGTTTGAAGCTTCGCGATGTTGAGCTGGTTATTGCGGTTGAATTGGGTGGCGCGGTTAATCTGGCTTTCCACTTGTGTGAATTGCTCCACACTGCCGTTCAGCCCAGCAAAATCTTGTGATTTATACCCGCTCGAAATCTGGTTTTGCAAATCCGCCAGCTTCAACTGCGAGCTGCTCACGTCGCGCAGCACATCCGTGACGAGCGACAAACTCCCTATGCGACTTGCTGTCATACTACTTCTCCCTAAGCATTACGTAGCCTGTATCAGGTCTTCGTACATTTTGTTGACGGTGGTAATCACGCGCGCCGTAGCGGAATACGCGTTCTGGAATATCACGGTATTGGCGAGTTCTTCGTCAAGGTTCACACCGCTAATCGCGTCCGATTTGCTGACAAAACCATCGAACAACAGCTTCGCCGTCGTCGCGTTCTCGCTCGCTTCGGATGAGCGTTGCGAAACAAAGCCCAGCATATCACTTGTATAACTTTGCAGCGATTGCTGCGAGACTGGCAACCCACCCACTGCATCAAACGAAAGAATACCTGTATTCAGTTTTGCGATTTGTTGGGCAATCGAGTTCTCGCCCGCATAGCGCGCATAGGTATAAATCTCGTTATTATTCGAGGCTAAACTTGCCTCCTGCCGCGTGATGGTACCTGTTGCAATCAGGTTCGGGTCGGTTACCAAGCGGTCCGCCACTTTTAGGTAATAAGCGCTGTTGCGCAACTCTTCGCCCGTGATTGTGGCTTCGTTCGACGCATAAAAATTGTTCAATCCGAAATAATGAGAGAAGCCGCGGTTAGTGCCTGCTTCTGCTGGCAGACCATCAGGTATGCCAAGCTGCTTCGAATCTAATTCCTGAATCGCTACGCCATAGCTGGTACCCGAATTACCTCCCACGATTTTAAGGAAGGCGGGTCCCTCCAAATAGCGCCCGTTGACCGTGGGCATCTCCAACCCATTTTCATCGACCAAAATCGCACGCAGGCTTTCCTGCGAGTCCCCGGGTAATACTAATGTGCCTGGCGCACCAATCGCTTGCGCGTCGAAGCGCTTGTTCATCTGGTTCTGTACATTATTAGGCACGCGGTAGGTAATAGGCGCACTCGTAATCACTCCAGCATCATCCACCACCGAGACATTCACCGTCACATCATAATACGCGGACGTAGCATTGCCAGAAAGATCCAGCTGCATGACACCGTTACCGCCTGTACGCACCTTTTCACCTGGCGCGATGGATTGGTATGCCGCCGATGCCTGAATATTGCCTGCATCATTGAAGGACCCACCCGCAGCAGCCGTGCCGCCCGAGGTAAATGTTATATTCGTGCCGCTCACCGCCGTGACGGTAAAGAAGCCCGTCAATGCTGCGGGGGCAATGCCATCCACTGGTCCACTTGGCGGCGCCAAATAAATTTTATCGCCAACATTAAACCCTGGATTGGTAGCAAGATTCACTGTCACATCGGGTGAACCTGCCGTAGTCGTATAACTATTGGTTGGCTGAATCGTGACGCTTGGCGCACCTTGACTCACGTTCGTAATATTCGCAGCTGTATCATCAAGCACGGTAAAACCAGTGACAAATACGCGTCCTATACCGCTGCTAATATTCTCAATATCCAAATCCAAATCCAACAATGACGGCGCACCGCTTGGTAGGCGATCCGTCTTCGTAGCCAACTGGATGTTATTGAACACACTCAGCTTCGCTTTATTACCCGGAGAACCGAAATGGTTATTAATTTCATCGACAATCGTTTGCAGCGTCGGCTTGCCAGCGCCCTGCCCCGAATCCAGTCGCGAGAGATCCATCGTTAGCGGACGGATGCCCCCCGAATAGGTCTCATCCGCATAGCGCGAGGGCACGGGCTTACCATCTGCCTGTAATACCGCAATGCGTACAGAGCCCGACCATTGATACTGATCCGATGAGCGCACCTGCCGCTCGCCCGTCAGCGAAGTGGCTGCGGGAAAACCTGTACCATTATTATGGATAGCATTCACGGCATCGCGTAGACGGGAGGCCAGCTGATCAAGTTGGTCGAGTACCGCGGGGAATTTTTGGTCACGAATTTGTTGTAGCCCCGCCAGTTTACCAGCGTTCAGGCTACTAACCACCTGCTCAGATGTGCCGCCACTTATAAGGGCAACACGATTACCGACTTCAATATTTGAGTCGTTAAGTGTAATGACTGCAAGCTTATCAAAGGGCACGTTCTCTACTAGGCCCGCCACGGATTGTGAACGCCCATACACCAACTGATGACGCACACCATCTTCCAGTAGCGCCGTACCGTTGCCTGTTGCAACAGTCACCGCGCCAACATCCGTGAATGTTGTGCTGATATCCATATATGCCGATAATTCGCGCAGGCTCTTATCACGCGCATCAAGCAAATCCGTATTTGATTTACCAAAGGAACGCGCGTGCGTCAGGGCAACGTTCACTTCCTTCAAGCGATCGAGAATACCGTTCACTGTCGTGACCGTTTCGGCAATTTCGCGGTCGGCCTCGAAGCGCAAATCATACGTGTTGGCCGATAAATCGGAAATTTGACGCGCAAGCGTGGAAGCAGAAGCAACCGCATTGGCTTTGATCGAACTCGTTTCTGGGGTTTCAGCTAATTGCTGTACCGAGTTAAAAAAACCAGTCAAAAATGTGTCGACAGAATTACCCGATCCAGGCCGCCCCAATAGATTCTGGATACGCTGATAGTATGTGTCCAAGGTCTGGCTGGTAGCATTGGTCGACCCCTGCGTTTGCACCGCGCGTTGTAAGTACAAATCAATCTTACGTGTGATGGCATCAAGCTTAACGCCGCCGCCGATACCATCGACCACCACTGCCGATTGGTTGATAATCTGGCGCGAATAGCCCGATGTATTCACGTTCGCAATATTCTGCGATAGCACGCCGATGGATTGCTGATTAATCTTCAGCCCTGAAATCGCGTTGTTAAGTGCTAGACCGAGTGACACGGGTTATGCCTTTTGGTTAAGGTTCATGGAAAGCGCCAAATTGGCCGATTGCAGCGATTGTCCCGATGCGCCGTAGGTGCTTGGACGCTGGTGCTCGCTCATCACATCCATCATTGCTTGCAGCACACGGCCATTCACCGCTTTTGCAACTGCCACAGCATGAAAATTCTCGCGCACACTCACCGCCAAATCATCAGTCAAATAAAGCAACTCCTCGCGCGTTTTTTCATCCGCATTGCGAATAAAATCAGGCTTGGTGGCCAGCACACTCTGGTAGGTTTCCAGCAATCCTGAAAGGCGCAATTTTTCGTCGTGCAACTTTGTGATTTCACTATAGCGACGGGCGCGGATGAGATCCGTTTCTTCTGCCAGCACATCACTCAAGCGCAACGTTGCATCCATCAGTTCGTGAATATTCATCGACTGCACGATTGCGCCATTAGGCAACATGGTGTGGTTTTGGGTTTGCATACGCTACCTCAGCACTTCCTGTTGTTGGATCATGATTTGTTTCACTTGGTCAGCGACACCAATGCCACCTGTGCGCGCTATAATTTTACCGTATTCATTCTGGAGCATGGAGTTGTACATATCCTCGGCATCACTCCCTGCGAGGGATTCTGATGTGTCGATCGTCGAGAACATCGTTGCCGTCATTTGGCTGATGAATTGGGCCTCAAAATCCTTGGCTGCCGCTTCAATTTGCTCGGGCGTTGCCTTCGTTCCGCCGCGCAGCGAAAAGCCTTTCACGGGGCGGGTAGTGGTCTCTTTGATTGCAAGCATATCGCTATCCGTTGTGGTTGGTTTTACAGGTTGCATCATCGTAAGCATTGGGCTGCTCATCTCGTTATCGGGTTTCAATATCGGCTTGCAGTGCGCCCGCCGCTTTGATGGTTTGTAAAATCGTAATCAGGTCACGTGGGCCAACGCCAAGGGCATTCAATCCACCCACCAAGTCTTTCAGCGTTGCGCCTTCTTGGAGGACGGCAATTTTGTTGCCAGCTTGCTCACTCACGGTCACATCGCTGCGTGGCACCACCACCGTCTCCGCCCCTTCAGGCGCAAATGGGTTGGGTTGCGACACTTGCGGTGTCTCCTCGATTTTCACAATCAGGTTGCCTTGCGCTACGGCTACAGTGCTGATGCGGACATTCTCGCCCATCACAATCGTACCCGTTGCCTCATCCACCACAATGCGGGCGGGCTGGTCAGTTTCGACTGCCAGCGTTTCAATATCGGCCAGCAACCCCACCACATCGCCTTTATAGGCGGTGGGTACCGTTACCGTTACGGTGCCTGGGTCATCCACGCGGCTGACGCCCGCACCCACTTGTTGGTTAATTGCCTGCATGACATTTTTTGCCGTGGTCACATCGGGATTACGCAGCGACAGGCGGACGCTTGGCATATCGTTCAGGCGGAAATCAATCTCACGCTCGACCGTTGCACCATTGCTGATAAACCCATTCGTGGGCACGCCTTTAGTAATACCGCTGCCGCTTGCGCCCGATGCCTCGAAGCCACCAATTGTGACTGGGCCTTGCGCCACCGCATATACATTGCCATCGGGCCCAAGCAGCGAGGTTGCAAGCAACGTACCGCCGAGCAAGCTTTTGGCATCCCCGAGCGCGCTGATGGAAATATCAATGCCCGCACCTGCTCTAGCAAACGGCGGCAGTTTAGCGGTCACCGTCACCGCAGCAACGTTCTTCGATTTGAGTGCTACACCGCGTGTATTCACCCCTTGGCGTTCCAAAAAGCCGATCAGGCTTTGCTCGGTGAACGCGTTATTTTGCAATTTATCGCCTGTGCCGTTCAAGCCCACCACAAGGCCATAGCCCATCAGCATGTTTTCTCGCACACCCTCAAACGCCACCACATCCTTGATACGCGCAGCGTGGGCAGTACTTGCAGCACACACTAAAACCACAGCCACCGCCGCTTGGGCAAGAACACGAGTGAGGGAGTGGCATAACTTCATGGGTGGCTCCGAGTAGGACATATTTTTATAACCACGCCCATCTATGCGAGAATTGTGCCAAGTGCCGCTAAGTCCAGCGTCAGGGTCATAATTTATCGTGGCATTTCAATGCTCAAAACTATTTAGCTACCCACAGCCTGCCCGAGCGTATGTTGCATCCCCCGTCCAGCTAACCTATACTTCCTCCTATGGTCGAAAAAGTTGGATATACCCGCCCCGTCAACAATGCGCGCTCCGTCAAAAAAGCGGGAGGGGTCAGCGCACCTGGATTTGCGGAAGCACTTGCAAAAGCTGAGGGCGTCGGCGCGATAGATGGGGTCGAGGCAACCACCAGTGTCGGTGCGGTAGGCGCGTTGGGCGCTCTCATCGGTGCGCAGGAGGTGGATGAACGCGAAGCACGGCGCCGCAAAGCTGCCAAGCGCGGCAAGCTGACGCTCGATGTACTCTCTAACCTACGCGATGCGCTCCTCATGGGCTCGCTGCCCTATTCCACCCTGCGTCAACTGGAACGCATGGTAACCGAAGAACGCGACGAAGTAGATGACCCCGTATTGAAAAGTATCATGAACGAGATTGAAGTGCGCGCAGCGGTGGAACTCGCTAAACTCGAAATGTCAGGCATGAGCGCACCGATGTTCGAAACGCCTGCATCCTCAGCTTAGGCCACTCATTTAACTTGTGCACAGCCCGCTTAAGCCGCTTGCAGCGGCCTTGCCGTTTGGCGTATTTTGCACGGGTTAGGTTATCCATCTCTTTACGTGAAGGTTGCATCCATGGCAAAATCCTCTGCAAAGAAAATAGCTAAGCCCGCTTCGAAACCTGTTTCGAAAAAACCCGCACCCGCGAAAGCGACGGCCAAAAAGCCCGCCGCCAAACTTGTCAAGAAAGCAGCCCCCGCCGTGAAGTCATCCACCAAAGCTAAACCTGTTGCAAAACCCGTTTTAAAATCCGCTGCTAAGCCAGCTGCAAAATCAGCGGCCAAGCCCACTTCGAAGGCGGCTGCTAAACCTGCTGCGGCACCTAAGCCTGCGCCAAAACCAAAGCGCGAATATAAACCCGCTAAATTACCTGCTGGCTATAAGCCCACCGCCAGCGAACCCTACATGAACCCACAGCAGGAAGAATATTTCCGCCAAAAGCTACTCGCATGGCGCAAATCGCTGATGGATGAATCGCGCGAAACGCTTGACCATCTGCATGAAGAAAACTGGCACCAAGCCGACATTGCGGATCGCGCATCGCTCGAGACCGAGGCGGGGGTGGAACTTCGTACGCGCAACCGCTACCTCAAACTCATCAGCAAAATCGATTCGGCCATCGCCCGCATCGAGCAGGGCGACTATGGCTACTGCGAAGAAACGGGCGAGCCCATTGGCTTGAAGCGGCTCGAGGCACGGCCAGTTGCCACACTTTCCATCGAAGCGCAGGAGCGCCACGAGAAAATTGAGAAACAATATACCGACGAGGACTAGGTTGATATCTAGCCGTTAAGGCTACGCTAGCTGCTACCCTTGTCCTTATCACTTTGCTAACGGCTGAACACATGTTCCTACCTACCAACATCACCCTCAAATTCGGCGATTCAGGCGATTTCGTATCCGAGTTGCAGCGCCGCTTATCCGTGATGAATTGCTTCAATGAATCAGGCATCAACGGCTTTTTCGATGGGGTCACGGTAAACGGTGTATCGCAATTTCAATCCATGTCGGGCATTCAGGCCGATGGGATTGCGGGGCCCGAAACCTTGCGGCGCTTGAATGGTGCTATCTCAGGTGACTATTCGAGCAGCGACCACGAAGCGGATGCGGAAGCCAAACTGCGTGAAGAAAAAGCACAGCTGATACTTCAGCAACAGCGCGAACAAGCTCACCGCGAGGAGCAAGCGCTCATCGCCCAACAGCAGCAGGAGCGCGCCTACCAGCTTCAAATACAGCAGCAAGCAGCAGCTGCGGCAGCGAGCGCACGTGAAGCTAATCTGCAGCAATCGCCTGCTTACGCCGCGCCAGCACAACACCACACCCCCGTGCATACCGTCGCGCCTGAACTGCCGCAGCATCAGGCATATGCCACATCACAAGCGCACCTCTCGCAACCTATACATACAGCCGCGCCTGCAGCACCATCCGCAAGCGATATCCTTGCCCAAATGCTACTGGCTACGCAAGCGCAGCCGACACCCCAACCTCAGCCGCAGCCAGTTGCATCCTTACAAGCACAGCCTCAGCAACCACAACCCACCCAAGCGCCACACGTTGCTGTGGCCGCGGCAGTAGCACCGCAGCAACCAGCACAGCAAACCTATGTGCCAGCCGCACAAACCGCGGCGGCCGCACCCGTTATCGCAACACAGCAAGCCTATGTACCGCCACCCGCACCAGCTACTGCAGCAACTGCGCCTCAACAAGCTGCACAAGCACAAGCGCAGCCGCAGCAAGTGGCAGCAGCGCCAGAACAAACACGCGGTGTTGTCGGCCGTGCCGTGCAATATGCCAACCAAGTGGTACAAAAACTCGCCAGCTACTTCGAGGAAAAATTACCCAGCCATGTCATCAGCGAAGTGAAAGAGATTGGCCAAACCATGGCCAAAGCTGGGATGAAGGAAGCAGCAATCCCCACAGGTCCAGAGCCACAACGCGGCGTCGATACCCCAGGAAAAGGCCAGAGCCAAGGCAAGCAGCTGGGCTAGCGCGCGAGCACTAAAATACTCCACTTCCCACGACGAATCCGCTTCACGAGCCGCAGCCCTTGCACGCGGTGCGCGGCGAGCACCATATTCTCTTGGCTGTTAAGCAGGCCCGACAAAATCAGTACACCATCATCCCGCAGTTTACGCACTGCATCACGCGACATTTTCATCAGCGGCTTCGCCAAAATATTCGCCACAATAATTTCCTGTTCTGGCAACTTCTGAATCGGCCGATATTTGTACCCATCGCTCACCCATGCCTTGGCACGATTTTGTATTTGGTTCGCCCGCAGATTCACGTTGGAAACCCGCACTGCTATGGGGTCGTTGTCGCACGCTTCAATCGGCGCATCCTTCCAAAGCCGCGCGGCACCAATGCCCAAAATCACCGTGCCGCAGCCCACATCGAGCACATTATCAACATGGGCGCGCTTGCGCTTCACTTCCTCCAGCGCCAGCAAACACCCTGCCGTGGTGTCGTGCTCACCCGTGCCAAACGCCGCCACCGCATCGATCAGCAGCGGAAAGCGGTTATGCGGCACCGTATCCTTCGCGTGACTGCCATAGACATAAAACCGCCCGAGGGTGAAGGGCGGAAAATCCTTCTGCACCTGCGTTACCCAATCAATATCCGCCAATTTCAAAGCGCTAACCTTCGCCTTCGCATCCACCTGCGCGGCAATCTCGTGCACTGCGTCCAGCATCGGCGCATCAACAATCAGCGTCAGGTGCGGCACCACTGGGTCCACCATCCGCGTAATTGTCAGCGCCACCTCCTCCATCCTGAGTTCCATGATGTCGAGCACATCCTTCGGCGCTTCAATCGTCACCTGCATGGGTTGCTGCGGTTGCATAAACGGGTTTGCGTTAGCCATTATTTTTTCCAATCATCGACAGCCATTCATCTTCGCTCAGCACCGCCACACCCAGCGCCGTGGCGTCCTTCAACTTGCTGCCAGCATCCGCGCCCGCAACAACATAATCCGTTTTTTTAGATACCGAACTTGCCACTTTCGCGCCCAGTGCCTCGGCCTGCGATTTCGCTTCCTTGCGGCCAATTTTTTCCAGCGTGCCAGTGAACACCACCGTTTTTCCTGCCACTGCCGAATCGAGCCGCGCAGGCGGCACATAATCCGTAATACTTAGAATAGCTGAGAGTTTCTCCAGCAACTGGGCATTATGCGGCTCGATGAAAAACTGAATCAGCGTCTCAGCCACAGTTTCGCCAATCCCATCAATCGCCAGCAATTGCTCGCGCGCACTGTCGCTCATCATTGCCTCGCGCCACGCAGTAAAGCTGATAAAATTCCTCGCTAGCAGCTTCGCTGTTTCCTCGCCCACATGGCGGATGCCAAGGGCAAAAATGAACCGCGCCAGCGTCACTGTTTTGGCTTTCTCAATCGCCGCAAACAAATTACTGGCGGATTTTTCACCCCACCCCTCACGATTCTTGAGGCGAGATAGTCCTTCGGCATCCCTTGCTTCCAGCGTAAAAATATCCGCAGGGTTGGCAATCATTCCCTCGTTGTAAAACGCCTCCACTTGCTTCGCGCCAAGGCCATCAATATCCATCGCATCGCGGCTCACAAAATGCTTCAGCCGCTCCACCGCTTGTGCGGGGCAGGTGAGGCCGCCCGTGCAGCGCCGCGCCACCTCGCCCTCCTCGCGCACCGCATGCGCGCCGCAGGCTGGGCACGTGGTGGGGAACACATAATCCTCGCCCCCGCGCGCCATGTCCTCGCGCACGCCGACCACTTGCGGAATCACATCCCCCGCGCGCTGAATCGTCACCATATCCCCCACGCGCACACCTTTGCGATGAATCTCATCCTCGTTATGCAGCGTAGCATTGCTGACCACCACCCCACCCACCGTAATCGGGGTCAGCCGCGCCACCGGCGTCAACGTGCCAGTTCGCCCAACCTGAATTTCAATCGCTTCAATTTTGGTAACAGCCTGCTCCGCAGGGAATTTATGCGCAATCGCCCAACGCGGGGAGCGAGCCTTGAAGCCGAGGCGTTCCTGATAATCGAGGCGGTCGACTTTGTAGACCATGCCGTCGATGTCGAAGGGTAGAGATGACCTATGCTCTTGAACATAATCGTAGGCATTTAGAATATCCGCCAGACCACCTTTTAGCGTAGGAATAACCACGCCTTTTGTGCTGACTTCCAGTCCCCAAATCTTAAATAGATTCATCGCCTCATAGTGAGAATTCCCGATATCCACATCATCGCTAATCTGCGCCCATCCATAGATAAAGTAGCTGAGTTTTCTGGAACGGGTAACTTCTGGGTCTAGTTGCCTGAGCGAACCTGCGGCAGCATTACGAGGATTGGCAAATTTCTCACTTTCCAATCGTGTTGCGTTCAGCGCAGTAAAGTCGTCATGCTTCATGTACACTTCGCCCCGAAGCTCTGCTATTTTTGGGTGCTTACCAATTAAATGCTTGGGGAGCACTGTTCGGAGATTAGCTGTGATATTCTCTCCAATTTCGCCATCACCACGGGTCACACCTAGAACCAATTCACCATTTTCATACTTTACGCTGAAAGATAGACCATCAATTTTTGGTTCAGCCACCAAAACAATATCTGCAGCCGATTCTAATTCGAGGAAGCGTTGTGCTCTGATGATAAAGTCACCAACATCCTCTTCCGTAAACGCATTATCGAGCGAGAGCATGGGCTTGCTGTGGCGCACTTTGCCAAAGCCCTCGGCGGGGGCGGCACCCACTTTTTGCGTTGGGCTTTCGGGCGTAATGAGTTCAGGGAATTGTTTTTCAAGCGCCTCAAGCCGCTGGCGCAATGTGTCATAATCCGCATCACTAATACTCGGTGCATCCTGCTGATAGTAGCGTTTATCATGGGCGCGGATTTCATCGCTGAGCTTGGCAATTTCGCGCGCGGCTTCCTCGCGCGTTAGTAGCAGCAATTGCGGCGCACTGCTCATCACACCGCTTCCTGAAGCAGCTTGCCAGCGGCTTTACGGGCTTCATCGCTAATCGTCGCGCCCGAGAGCATGCGCGCCAGTTCTTCCTTGCGCGCGGCTTTGTTCAGCACTTCCACTTGGGTCGTCACCGCCTTGGTGCCTGCCTTGCTGATGAACAAATGATGACTCGCGAGCGCCGCCACTTGCGGGGCGTGGGTGACGACAATCACTTGAGTATTCTCGGCAAGGGTGCGCAAACGCACGCCAATCGCCTCGGCCACCGCGCCGCCCGTTCCTGTGTCAATCTCATCGAAAATACTCGTCGTCGCGCCGCCTTCGTGCAGCACCACTTTCATCGCAAGCAACAGGCGCGATAACTCACCGCCTGATGCCACCTTGCTCAAGCTACCAAAGGGCATACCTGCGTTGGTTGCCACCTCGAACGTCACTTGGTGCATGCCGCCCGCACCCCAGCTTTGCTGCGGCAATTCGGTTTGCACCACCCGCAATTGCGTGGTGCCCATTTTGAGAGGCTTGAGTTCCTTCACAATCGTTTTACTCAAACTCTCTGCCGCCTTCGCGCGCGAATCATGCAGTGCTGTGGCGCTCGCGCGGTAATCCTTCTCGGCGCTGGCCAGTGCCGCAGCCGCCTGTTTGGTTTCGCGCTCGAGATTGATGAGCGTGTTCACCTTCACCCGCGTATCGGCCAGCATGTCGGGCAGCAGTGCCACCGCCACATTGTATTTCCGCGCCGCCGCGCGCAGGGCGTGGAGCCTATCTTCCGCCGCCTCTATCTCGTGCGGGTCCATCTCCGCCGCACGCAGCGCCTGCTCGATCGCCACGCTCACTTCCTCCACCGCTGCTTCCGCTGCCTCCAAATGCGCTGTCGCGCTTGCATCCACTGCGCTGGTTTTGGCCAGCAGCTTTGCCACCTGCCGCAATTGCAATGCGGCTCCGTTTTCCTCGGTCAACAAATCCAGCGCCGCGCGCAACGCGCCCAGCGATTGCTTGGCATCCGCCGCTTTTTTGCGTTTCTCGGTGAGGGCTTCTTCCTCACCCGCCTCGGGGGCAAGCGCGCCCAATTCTTCCACCGTTTGGCGTAGCCATGCTTCGTCGCGCGCGGCTTGCTCGGCGCGGGCGGCCAATGCCTCAACCGCTGTTTGCGCCTGCTTCCACGCGGTGTAGGCGGCAGCAGTTTTTTTCGCACACGCGCCATTATTCGCAAAGCCATCCAGCACATCGCGGTGGGTTTTGCTATCCATCAACCCGCGTGAATCATGCTGGCCGTGGCGGGCAACCAGCACTTCGCCAAAACGTTTTAGGGTGCCTGCACTCACGGGCGCATCGTTGATGAAGGCGCGACTTTTACCATCAGCAGCTAAGCTGCGTCTTACTACAAGCACATCCTCAGGATGAAGCTCCAACTCGGCCATGAGCGTGGCAACTACTTTGTTGCTCGCCACATCAAATTCGGCCGTCACGCTCGCACTTGTTTCGCCTGCGCGCACCAGCCCAGCATCGGAACGCTCGCCCAGCACCAACCCCAACGCATCGAGCAGAATGGATTTGCCCGCACCCGTTTCGCCTGTCAGCACATTGAGGCCACGGGCGAACGGAATATCGCAGGATTTGAGAAGGAGCAGATTACGAATGGCAAGGTGCGTCAGCATTGCGGCGCCCTCTATAAAATTTTCTTGAGGTACTTATCGAACGTCGATTTCTTTTCCTCGGGGCTGAGATTCCCCTGCATCATTTCGTAGCTGTATTTATACCAATCCGACCCTGGGTAATTATAGCCCAGCACGGCCGCATATTTTTTCGCTTCCGCCACTACGCCAAGGCGCAGATAGGTTTCCACCAAGCGGTGCAATGCTTCGGGCGTGTGCGATGTAGTTTGGAAATGATCGATCACGTATTTAAAACGGTTGAGCGCGGCGGGGTAATCGTTACGCTTCAAGTAATAGCGGCCAATTTCCATTTCCTTGCCCGCAAGGTGGTCGTTAGTCAAATCCAGCTTCAGCTTGGCATCACGCGCGTAATCTGTCTCGGGGAATCGCTCCACCACATCGCGCAGGGCGGCACGCGCCTTCTCACTCATTTTCTGGTCGCGCCCCACATCCGATATCTGGGTGTAATAGCATAATGCCGTCAGGTAATACGCATAGGGCGCGCTGGCATGGGTGGGGTGCAGCTTCACAAAACGGTCGAGAATTCCAACCGCATCATCGAATTGACCGCCACGATAGGCCGAATAGGCTGCCATCACCTGCGCGCGCGCTGCCCATTCCGAGTAGGGGTGTTGGCGCTCCACTTCCGAGAATTCTTCCGTCGCCGCTTTAAAGGATTGCGCAGCAAAGCTCGTCGCAGCCTTATCATACAGCACTTCGATGCTCTCATTCTTCTGGACAGGGCTATCAGCATCGCTTGCACTGTTATCGCCACAGCCCACAAGTAACAGGGCGCTGGCGCCAGTTAAAAGCATCGCGCGAAACGAAAATCGTTGTTTACGTAATTCCATCCTTTCCTTATAGCAGCGTGGAAAGAAGGCGCAATAAGCCATAGCAAGGAAAACCGATGAAAAAGAAACCATCCACAGCCCGCCCCACCATACGCATCCGCGAACTAACCAGGGCAGAAATTCCCAGCATCTTTTCCTTGGTGCAGATGAACAACCCCAAAATGACGAAAGCCACATTCAGCAAGCGGCTAAAGGATATGATTCACCTTGGCTACCACGCGGTAGCGGCGTTCGATGAAGGGAAAATGGTGGGTGTCAGCGGGTTTTGGCTACGCTCACGCTTTTGGTGTGGGCGCCAGCTCGATATTGATAATTTCTTTGTCGACCCTACCTATCGCGGCCATGGGCTTGGAAAGAAGCTAGTGCAATGGCTGGAAAAGCGCGCCATCGATGAGAAATGCGAACTCATCGTGCTCGATACTTATGCCGATTACTTCCTCGCCCAGCGTTTCTATCACCGCGAGGGGTTTGTGTGCACGGGCTATCACATGACGAAAGTTCCGGGGACGAACAAGCCGTTTGGGCGCAGCTAACGTAAGCTAAGCCGACATGCGCTCATCAAGCTGGGTGCGCTCGATCTGCATCGGCACATCCACTTCATCGCCACCGACGATACGGTAGTTGCTTGCATCCGCAAACAAGGCGCGCAGCAGCTTGTTATTGATGCCATGGCCAGGGCGGCGGGTGGCCACCTCGCCATGAATCATTGCACCTGCGAGGAAATAATCACCCACGCAATCCAGTGCTTTGTGACGCACGAATTCATCGGCATAGCGCAGGCCGCCTTCGTTCAGAATCTCGTCCTCGCCCACCACAATGGCATTGTGTAGCGAGCCGCCAAGGGCAAGGCCCATACTACGCATTTTTTCCACATCCCGCGCAAAACCGAAGGTGCGCGCCCGTGCCAACGATTGGCGGAAGGTGGTTTCCGAGAAATCATAGCGTGCTTTTTGGCTGCCAATCAGCGCGTGGTTGAAGGCAATTTCTACTTCGAGCACAAAATCTTCTGCAGGCTTAATGCTGGCGATTGAGCCACCCTCTTCCACACGAATTTCTTTCAACACTTCCACCACGCGACGCGCAGCGCGCTGCTGCACGCGGCCAGCGCATTCAAGCAGGAAGGTGAACGGCTCGCTAGAACCATCCATGATTGGCACTTCAGGCCCATCCATTTCGATACGCAGGTTATCAATCCCCGCACCCCAAATGGCCGCCATTAAATGTTCAATGGTCGAAACGCTCACGCCATGCTTGTTGGCAATGGTGGTACCCAGCGTTGTCTCGGTGACAGCATCGAACGTTGCAGGTACTACATTCGTTGCGCCTTCTATGTCTTTACGAACAAAGACAATTCCCGTGTTCGGCGCCGCAGGGCGCAGGAACATGTTCACCATATCGCCCGAGTGCAACGACACACCCACGCAGCTCACTTCCGCAGCGACAGTATGTTGGCAATGAATGACTTCAGGGGATTTTTCCATGGTGTGCGCCTGTTTTTAGTTTTTGTTACAGTGCACCATAAGTCGATTGCCCGCCCCACTCAATTCACGCTTTGTAACGGATTGTTACATTGCTAATAAATAATGAGAATCAATGTGTTAAATAGACAAGCGCATACTTTGGAAGTGGCGTCAAAATGGGTGGGATACTAGGAGTCTACGCACGCATAAACTTGAGCGTAGCAGCGCTACGTGAGTTTCGAGTACGACGATGACGACGTAAATGGCGTATTTTCACGCCACGAGCCAGCTAGTTAGTTCGCTTGGCGGCGCAGGAAAGCTGGGATATCGTAAAACTCATCCTCATCCGCCGCATGCGGTGCACTTTCGCGCACTTCGGGCTTACGCTCCGAGGTAGCGGCGATGCTCGCTGCCATACGAGGGTTCGACTGGCTGTTCACGGCAAAGGTTTTGCCTACATTGGCCAAACGGTTGAACAGGCTTTTGCCTTTGCTTGGCTCATCGTCGGATTCCTCAAACTCTGGCGATTGCGCCGAGAACAAGGTGCGCTGCTGCGGCACTTCTGCACGCGGGCTAATGAACAGCGGGCCCGCCGAAGCATCGGCCGATGCCATTTGCGCTGCATTACGCATCGCGCTTTCCAGCTGTGCCGACTGTGCTTCAATAGCAGCCTGCTGTTGCGCGAATGCCTGTTGTTGCGCGGCCTGAACTTCCGTCTCATCAATCACGCGAATCACGGGTTGTGGCGCTTGTGCGCGTGGTGCGGGTGCCGCTTGGCGCGCCGTTTCAGCCACGCTTGCCGTGCCTGCTTGGCGAACAATTTCCGCCGCAGTGCGCTCACGTGGTGCGCCAATCATGGTTTCTTTGCGCGGTGCCGTGGGGCTTGGAATGGGTGCCCCAAACGGTTTGCGCGCCACTTGTGCAGCCGCCGTGGCATTGTCCTGCGGTGGCTGTGCTTTCAATTGTTCGGCATCAATACCCGTGGCAACCACGCTCACGCGCATCTTGCCTTCCATCGAATCAATGAAGGTCGAACCGAAAATAATGTTAGCTTCAGGGTCAACTTCATCGCGGATGCGGTTCATTGCCTCATCGACTTCAAACAGCGAGAGATCGGTGCCGCCCGTAATGTTGACCAACACTGCACGCGCGCCTTTGAGTGATACATCGTCGAGCAGCGGATTACTAATAGCTGCTTCGGCCGCTTGCAGCGCACGCTGATCACCTTGCGCTTCGCCCGTGCCCATCATCGCTTTACCCATTTCGCTCATCACCGCGCGGATATCCGCGAAGTCGAGGTTCACAAGGCCAGGCTTCACAATCAAATCCGTCACGCCGCGCACGCCCGAGTGCAATACTTCATCAGCCAAGCGGAACGCTTCAGCCCAACCCGTTTTTTCGTTCGCAATACGGAAGAGGTTTTGGTTTGGCACCACAATCAATGTGTCCACATATTGCTGCAACTCGCGGATGCCGGCTTCTGCCTGACGCATACGGTGCGGCCCTTCGAACGAGAATGGCTTGGTGACAACACCCACCGTGAGAATCCCCTGCTCTTTTGCAATGCGCGCAATGATAGGCGCAGCACCTGTACCTGTGCCGCCGCCCATGCCCGCGGTGATGAACACCATGTTGCTGCCATGAATCGCGTCGGCAATTTCGTCTGACGCTTCTTCCGCTGCCGCTTGGCCAATCGGCGGCTTCGCGCCTGCACCAAGGCCGCGGGTCACGGTCATGCCCAATTGAATGATCCGATCCGTCTGTGCGCTTTCGAGCGCTTGGGCGTCCGTGTTCGCAATCACGAAATCGACACCCTCGAGGTTCGAGGTGATCATGTTATTAACCGCGTTGCCACCCGCGCCGCCGACACCGACCACGGTGATTTTCGGACGCAGCGTATCGATATGAGATGGAAGGTGCAGGTTGATGGTCATAATTCCTCCAAAACCGCTTGTTTAAGCGGGTGCTATTACCGTTTTAAAAAGAGCACTTGCCGGAGTCTATATTGTGCGGTGTCCCGCTGTTTTTTGCCACTATATGTAGTGGTTTTCACGATGTAAAGGGATTGTTAGAAAAAATTACAAAAATACACACGCACTTAAAAATTCTCGCGAATCCATTTCAAAATGCGCTCAGGGAACCAGCCTTTACGCGTGTTGGTGGCGTTCAGAATTTCCTCTTCCCACGGGCGATTTTTGACATAATGCAACATGCCAATCACGCTCGCAAACGCTGGACCAGAGACCGCTTCAGCCAAGCCCGCAATGGCCGCAGGCTTACCTTTACGCACTTGTTTGCCTAGCATGCGCTCGGCCAAGTCGCTCACCGCAATCATCTGGCTGGCGCCACCCGTAATCACACAGCGGCGTCCTGCAATTTTATCCACACCAGCGGCCTCGAGCTTGCCACGAATCAGCTCAAAAATCTCTTCCATGCGTGGGCGAATCACCCCCACCAACATGGCGCGGGGCATGGTGGTTGGCTCATCCTCGTCCTCGCGCTCGCCAAGTTGCGGCACGTCGATCATCACTTCCGCATCGCGTACGGAATTAACCGCGCTGCCGTGGAGTGTTTTTAGGCGCTCGGCATGGTGAATGCTGGTCGAAAGCCCTTGGGCGATGTCGCTTGTTACATGGTTGCCGCCGATGGGGATACAATCGGAATACACATTCCGCCCGCCGACAAACACAGCAAAGCTGGTGGTGCCACCGCCCATATCAATCAGCGTGACGCCCAAATCCATTTCGTCCTTCTCAAGCGCGGAAAGCGCGCTCGCGTGGCACGCCAACACATGGTCAGAAATGTTGAGGTGCGCGCGGCCAATACACTGCGCGACATTCCTGAGATATTGTTCACGCGCCGTAATAATTTGTAAATCCGCGCCGAGTTTTTTACCAATCATGCCGCGTGGATCGCGCAGCCCGCGCGCATTATCGAGCGAATATTGCGATGGGAAACAATGCAAAATCGCCGTATCATCGGCATTCAAACTGGCGCAGCCTTCCAAAATCACATCGGCAATGTCTTGGTCGCTCACGCCATCGGCCAATACATCGAGCTCCACCGATACATGTCGCGACTTCAGGTTGGTGCCATTTGCGCTCACCAGCACATTTTCAATCGTCACACCCGCCATTTGCTCGGCGGCGTGTACGGCGGCGGTGATGGAAGTTCCCGCTTCGCCAATATCGGTGATGACACCTGATTTAACGCCCTTGGCCAACTGATGCCCCACGCCCGTGACAGCAAACGTTCCGTCCTCCGCCGTCGTCGCGATGAGGCAGACGATTTTCGTCGTACCAATATCGAGTACGGCGGTCACGCCATTGCGGCTAGGGGCTGGGTTACGCATCGTCATAGAACTCCAATATTAAGTATCGCGGGCGGTGGTCAGTGTAATCGGATTTTTTTCTTGCTCAAGCGGCATAATGAAAACTCGATCTTCGACCCGCATATCCACAGAGCGAATAGCTTTCCCCAGCAGCGCTTCTTTCTCCACCAAAGTGGCAAAACGTTTCCATGCATCGGCGGGCTTTTCCTCGGGCAGCATCACCACCACATCATGCACTAATTGCACATTCCAGCGGCGCTGGCCAATACGCACGGCAGCCACCACATCGGGCTTTAGGCTTGGTGCGGTTTCAAGTAGCGCCAACAACTCGGCCACATGCTGGGGGGCATCCGCACCTACCACGACGGGCAACACCAATTTACCCTTATATTTATCGCGTGATAGAACAGCTCCCTCAGCATCGATCAATTTTTGTACACCCCCCACCTGCCACCATGCGGCGGGTCTGCGCTCGGTGATGGCCACCGTCAGTTGGTTGGGTAAGGTGCGGCTAATGATCACGGATTTCACTTCAGGAATCGCTAGCAACCGCGTTTTTATGTCATCAAGCTTCATCGCCAAAATCGGTGCGCCTTGCTTTATGTCGAGCGCCGCTTTAATTTCCTTCGCATCGGCATGCTTGCGCCCCACTAGCGTCACCTGCTCTACCCGAAACCCAACCGTTGCGGTGTGCTGCCAAAAGCTGGTGCTGCTTTGTTCCATTGCTTCTTGCAGCTTGCCCGTGTGCACCAACCACCAACTGCCCACCAACCCATAGGCAATCAGCGCCAAGCCGCCACCCATCAACACGCGGCGCTTGATATGCTGGCGGCGCAGCTTGGCTTTTTTGCGGCCGAACTCCTCCACCGCTTGCGCGCGGGTGACGCCCTTTTGCTTCACCTTGACTCTGGCGCGATTAGCCATCCAACCTCGCAGTTTTGAGGATGCGTGCGACGAGTTCGTTGAAGCTGATGCCCGCATAGGCAGCGAGCTCTGGCGAGAGCGACATCGGAGTCATTCCTGGTTGGGTGTTCGTTTCCAGAATATAAATTTTACCGTCGCCTTTTTCATCCCAGCGGAAATCGGAACGCGTCAGCGAACGGCACCCCAGCGCGCGGTGGGCAGCTAGTGCCATGGCCATCACTTCATCGTAAATTTTTTGTGGCAATTGCGCGGGGCAAATATGCACACTGCCACCTGCCGTATATTTATTGTCGTAATCATAGAACCCGGTCGGGATCGTGATTTCCGTCACCCCCAGCGCCACATCATCGAGCACCGCGCAGGTCAGCTCGCGCCCCGCGATATATTGCTCCACCAGCACCGTCTCGCCATACGGCCAGTTTTCCTTAGTGAAATGGAAATTATCTTTTTCGAACACCAATTTCACACCCACACTGCTGCCCTCGTTGCTGGGCTTAACCACATAGGGGCGCGGCATCACATCGCCTGCAATCAGCTCATCCTTGTGCGCCACCACACCTTTGGCCACGCGGATGCCCGCTTTCTCGAACACCACTTTCGCCATCGGCTTATCCATCGCCACGGCGGAGGCCAGCACGCCCGAATGGGTGTAGGGGATTTTTAAAATTTCGAGCACACCTTGGATGCAGCCATCCTCGCCGTAGCGCCCGTGCAACGCATTGAACACCGCATCGGGTTTTGCACGCAACAAATCGTCCACCACGTTCGCTGAAACATCAATCGCCACCACACTGTGGCCAAGCGCCAACAGCGCCTTCTCTATCGCCCCACCACTGGTGAGCGAAACTTCACGTTCGGCGGACATTCCACCCTTTAATACGGCAACATGCATCTCATAAACTCCATCGACGCATTCTAGGAATTGCGCCTTGCTATAGGTTATTATGCCGATGCGATGATTTTTTATTGTTGGGGAGAGATTAGCCCAAGCATTCAAGGGATGCAATGGTTATGCGGGCTTCCCAATCCGCTTAATTTTTTAATGCATCAAGTTCAATATAGCCAATGGTCTCTTTCTGGAATCGGCTCAATGAATTTTAGGATTTCCTGCTCTGCGCTTAAGCTAAATAGGCCTAAAGGCACACGCATATTAGGAATAAACATGCGTGGCGCATTTTTAGTATAAAGGTCCATAATGGCCACATACCTAGAATAAAAGTGACACCGATAGCCGATTTCAGAGAGTTGTAACCGTGTGCTGCCAAAGATGGTTCTTTTTTCAATTGTATCATCGTCGAGAACTATTCGAATGGTGGCCATGCTAAGGCCAAGAGGCACCATAATCAGCAACAATAATGACATCCCCCAATCTGCAGCAGAGATACGCAAAATAAATTCTGGTTGCTCAATGATTTTTCTGGCTACCCAGAGTAGCCAAATAAAGAGCGGCGGCAGAACAATAAATCTAGCAAAAAAGCGGACTAACCAAGAGGGCTTAAGGTAAACTGGCGATTTCAAAATCATAATATTATCTTTTTGTCCCAATACGCTTAATTTCCCAGCGCAACTCCACGCCAGAGGTCGCTAGCACCCGCCGCCGCACCTCTTCGCCCAGCGCCTCAAGGTCGGCCGCTGTAGCATTGCCCGTATTAATCATAAAATTGCAGTGCAGTTCGCTCATCTGCGCTCCGCCGATGGTAAGGCCGCGGCAGCCAGCCTTATCAATCAGCTCCCACGCCTTGTGTCTCTCAGGGTTGGCGAAGGTGCTGCCGCCCGTGCGTTCACGAATCGGCTGTGACCCCTCGCGCTTGGCCTGAATTTCGGCAATCCGTGCCTCAATCGCTTGCGGGTCATCCGCCGTTGTCGCAAACCAGCCCCGCGTAAAAATAAGGCCACTCGGCCCACCGTAATGGCGATAGCTATACTTCATATCATCAAGGCCGAGCATGATGATTTCGCCCGCTGGCGTCACCGCCTCTGCCTTAATCAGCGTATCCTTTACCTCGCGCCCATAGGCACCCGCATTCATCGCCAATGCGCCACCGACCGTGCCGGGGATGCCACTCATAAACTCTAGCCCCGCCCTGCCCATACTCGCCGAAAGCCGCGCAAGGTTGAGGTCAAGCATCGCCGCACCTGCCACTACCACATCGCCCTCGAGCGTTGCTTCATTAAAAAACCGCCCGAGGCGAATCACCACCCCATCCAGCCCGCCATCGCGCACAATCAGGTTGCTGCCCACACCAATGACAGTGACCAACATATCCGCAGGCTTGTGCTTAATAAAATGTGCGATGTCGTGCGTATCCTCAGGCTTAAACAGCACCTCGGCCGCACCGCCCACGCCAAACCAGTTGGTTTTGGCGAGAGGTGCATTAAAGCGGTATTGCCCGCGGACTTCTGGCAGGTCGCTACGCACGTTTCTTCCGCAGTGCTTCCAGCTCCTTCGGCAAGCTGCCCGCCCATTTGCTAATGCTGCCAGCGCCAAGGCAAATCACAAAATCATTCGGCTGCGCAATGTCGTTAATCATGCGGGCGAGGTCTTTTTCGCTTGGCAGTGCCAGCACATGCTTGTGGCCATGGTTGCGGATTCCCTCCACCAACGCATCGCGGTTGGCGCCCTCAATCGGCTCCTCGCCTGCCGTGTACACATCCGCCACCAGCACCGTATCGGCATCCGAGAAACAGGTGCAGAAATCCGTGAACAAACTATGCAACCGCGTGTAGCGGTGCGGCTGTACCACGGCGATCACGCGGCCGCCGCTCGCTTCCACCGCTTGGCGCGCACTGCTCAGCGTTGCGGCAATCTCGACAGGATGGTGGCCATAATCATCAATAATCGTGATGCCATTCACCTCACCCGTTTTGGTGAAGCGGCGCTTCACGCCTGCAAATTCACTCAGCGTTTTCACAATCACTGCATCGTCGATTCCCACCTCGCGCGCAACGGTAAGCGCGGCGAGCGCATTACGCACATTGTGCATGCCATACATCGGCAGCGTAACATCTTTGAGCGTCTTCACCTCGCCCGTGCTGCGGTTGCTGATTTCCACATCAAACATCTGCGCGCCGCTCACTTGGCGAATATTCACCGCCCGCACATCGGCCTGCGGGCTGGTGCCGTAACTAATCACACGGCGGTCGATAATTTTCGCCATCAGTGCTTGCACCTCGGGGTGGTCGATGCACAGCACCCCAAACCCATAGAACGGCAATTGCGTAATGAACTGGTGGAAGGCCGCCTTCAGGGCGTCGAACGTGCCATAATGGTCGAGATGTTCAGGATCGATATTCGTCACCACCGCAATAGTGGAAGGGATGCGGATAAACGTGCCGTCACTCTCGTCGGCCTCCACCACCATCCAGTCTCCCTCGCCCTTCACCGCGTTGGTGCCAATGGCGTTGATGATACCGCCATTGATGACCGTCGGCTGCTTGCCGCCTGCCATAAATAACGTCGAAATCAGTGAGGTGGTCGTTGTTTTTCCGTGCGTGCCCGCAATGGAAACGGTGGCCTTCAGACGCATCAATTCCGCCAGCATTTCCGCACGGCGCACCACAGGGATACGCATCGCGCGCGCTTCCACCACTTCGGGGTTATCGTTCTTCACGGCGGAGGAAATGACAAGCACTGCAGCACCCGCAATGTTCTCAGCTTTGTGCGGGCCAATCACCACGTTGATGCCTTGCTTGCGTAAACGCTCCACCACATAATTATCCGCCAGATCCGAACCCTGAACCTGATAACCCAAATTGCTCAGCACCTCGGCAATGCCACTCATGCCAATGCCACCAATGCCGACAAAATGCAGCATGCCCACATCCAGCGGCATGGTGTTGCCCAGTGAAAAACTACGAATGGGTTTTGCGTTCATATCTCTCTCGTCTTCCTAAAGCCGAATACCAAATTTTGCGGCTATCATAACGGTGAGTGCGTAAAGCACAATGGTCAAGGCGCAGCCAGCGGCGAGCGATGTCCAAAAACCCACGCCGTGGCGCAGCAGCGCAGGCATCAGCAAAAACATCGGCAAGCTCGGGATGACGTACCAAAATGTTGCCTCGACATGACTGGCCATCCGCGCGCTATCGCCCGTGTCGCGCCACAACCAGATCATCGCAAGGATGGATACGAGCGGCAGTGAAACAATCAGCGCGCCAAGGGCGGGGCTGCGCTTCGCCACTTCGGATACAAGCGCAATCAAAAACCCACTCAGCGCACATTTGATGGCAAAGTACATCATGCTGCTGTCACCACATCCGCCAATTTTTCCGCCGCGTTGGCGCTCGATAGCGTCCGCATCGCGGTAGCAGCTTCACTCAAGCGGTGCGGCACGCGCATCAACGTTTCAAGTTTCGTAGCCAATGATTCGGGCGTGAAGGCGCTTTGGGTGACCACCCAGCCCGCGCCCGATTCTTCAATCGCCTGCGCGTTGTAATATTGGTGGTTATCCGTCGCAATCGGCAGCGGCACCAGCAGCGCAGGCTTGCCCGCCACCATCAGCTCCGCCACGGTCGAGGCACCCGCGCGACAAATCACCAAATGTGCTGCCGCAAGGCGTGCCGCCACATCCACAAAGAACGGCGCTAAATCGACCTGCATGCCGATGGCCGAATATTTCTCGCGTACCTGTGCAAGTTCACCCTCGCGGCATTGCTGGTCGAGACGAATGCGCGCACGCACGTCCTCGGGCAATTGTTTCATGGCTGCGGGCACCACATCGCTAAACACGCTCGCACCTTGGCTGCCGCCAATCACCAGCACGCGCATCATGCCGCCTTCGGCCAGTTGCGGGTAATCCACCTGTGCAATCGCGCACACCGCCGCGCGCACGGGGTTACCCGTCAACACCACTCGCGCCTTTGCTGCATCAGGCATCATGCGCGTGTGTTCATAGGTCGTTGCAATGCGCGTCGCGCGGCGCGCCAGCAAGCGGTTGACGCGACCAAGCACCGAGTTTTGCTCATGGATAATCGTCTGCTCGCCATTTAGTATGGCCGCGACCATGGTGGGGAAGGATGGATAGCCGCCAAACCCCACCACCGCGAGCGGCTTCAACTGCCGCAGTACGCGCCGCGCTTGCAGCACACCAAGGCCAATGCCCAGAATATTTTTACATTTACGCAACACACCGCCACCCAGCGACCCCGCACGAATCGTGTGGATGGGAATAGTGCCCAGCACACCATCGCTGCTGGTTTTGTTGTACTGGTGGAAGCGGTGATCGGTTACCAAATGGGGCTGATAGCCGCGTGCAATCAGCACTTCGGCCAGTGCCACGGCAGGGAAAATATGCCCGCCCGTGCCGCCCGCCGCCAGAACAATAATACGTGAGTTTGCATGTTTCATAGGCGCAAACACTGCCGCGCTGCGTGGCGAAACGCAAGTATTTCCTATGATTGTTAATCACGCAAACCGCTTACTAGACTTTGCATGCGGCGAAGCCTACAGCTTAGGCTTCACCATCCACCGCGAAAGCACGCGCATGACCCTTAAACTCGCCACTTGGAACATCAACTCCATCCGCATCCGCGAAAAGCCGCTCTCGCGCTTCATCAACGCCCATAAGCCCGATGTGTTGTGCCTGCAGGAAACCAAGGTCGATGACCCACTTTTCCCCCACGGCATGGTGCGCGGCCTTGGCTACAAACACGTCATTTTCACAGGCGAAAAATCCTATAACGGCGTGGCTATTCTCTCAAAAATCCCCATCAAACAAATCGCCACGTTCGATATGATTGGTAACGGCCACACGCGCCACATCGCGGGCGAACTCGAAAACGGCTTCCAAATCCATAACTTCTATGTCCCCGCAGGCGGCGACATCCCCGACCGCGATCAAAACCAAAAGTTCGATGAGAAACTGCGTTTTGTGGATGCGATGCGCGATTGGTCGTCGCAGGAAGTGAAGAAAGAAAACAAAGTTGTTATCGTCGGTGATTTTAACATCGCCCCGCTGGAGCACGATGTCTGGTCATCCCGCCAACTGCGCGATGTGGTGAGCCACACGCCGATTGAGCGCGAGAAGTTGGGCGAACTGCAACGCCAAAGCGGCGGCTGGGTCGATGCCATGCGCACCCTCACCCCTGCGGAACAAAAACTTTATAGCTGGTGGAGCTATCGCAATAAAGACTGGGAAAAATCCGATCGTGGCCGCAGGCTCGATCATATCTGGCTCACCCCTGCTCTTGCACCCAGCCTCAAATCTGGTCTCATCGCCCGAGAAGCGCGCAACTATGACGGCCCGTCCGACCATGTGCCCGTGGTGGTGGAGTTGGCAGCTTAAACACAGCTAAAGTAGCAATCAGAAAGGTTACAGGAGCGCGGTGGCGGAATGAACATAACCAAAACGGTTATGAACGCCCGTTAGACTGCCCCTTCTTGATGGCCTCCGTCGCTATATAGCGACGCAAGTGAGTATCTAGCGGCGGCAAATTATCAAGGGCCGCAACAAGGTCATCAATCGGGAATGAATTCGTAGCTGTGTGCTGCCTCCAAGCGCTGTATGCGCTTGGAATCGACAAATCAATTGTCATGCGCAATGATGTAGGTAACGTTGATTCCATTAATTGCGCATAGTCATTACGCATTTCAGTAACACGTTTCTGCGTTTCGAGCACGCTAAACGGGCCAGCCAATTTTTTGCGCTGCCGTTCATTATAAATCTCTAAGAATATTTTTGAGTCAATTTGCGCTTTGCGCTCATCACTAAATGCTTCATAGACAGGGCTGTAGTTTTTATCCATTCGTGCCGTTATTTTTTATTACTTTCACTGTCACAGGGCGCAGCTTCATGCGCAACAGCACCACCCATACTAAACTCGAAAATCCTGTCACTGCGATTAGCATCATCATTTCCTTCTAGGTCGAGGGTTCGATAACGTGGTTTGCCAATTGCAGGCGGTTGAAGGTGGGAAGTTTAGTGAATACTAACAGGCGCGAGGTTGTGTTTCATCGCGGTGTAAAATGCTTTTTCTTCGGATTCGAACAGGGCGAGCTGCGTGCCATCGGCAGCGAACACAGCATAGCTGAGTACCAAACCATCGCGCACAGGCTTAATGTAGGCCATGGTCTCCAGGCCAACCATCGCCATCATCAGGTCTTCCAGTTTGGTGCGTTCTAGCTGCATGAAGTTCTCCCAGTATTTTTGCTCTATAATCCCAATATAGCGCAATCGACGGGGGAGAAGTGTGACAGTTCTGTGAAGAATAATCGCGCTAGCGCAAACTAGCGATTTTTGCGGCGGTGGTTGGCGCCGCGCGGGTCCACAAAGGTGAACAATTTATCATCCAGCACAGGGCCAAACTGCGCCTTATCGAGGCTCACGCGGGTTTCGTTGCCCGTGGCATCTACCGCCAGAATTTTCTTCAACTCCAGTGGCTTATCGCTGAATTCGAGGGTCAAATTGCCCTCGGTTGGCTTTTTGCGCTGAATAATCGTGGCGCGCACCTTGCCATCCACCACGTCAAACTTGGTTAACTGGGTCGAATCGCTATCGAGCTTCATGTCGCGCTTGGCCAAAAAACTGGCCAGCGTATCATCCACGCTGACATAGCTTAACTGCTCAAGGCTGGGATCATAATACGTCACGGTTTTTCCGTCACTCACCAGCAAAATTGGGTTCGGCGGGTTATACTGCCAGCGCATTTTCCCGGGCCGCTTCATATAGAATTTTCCCGTGCCCGAGCTACCATCGGCCGAG
This sequence comes from Pseudomonadota bacterium, assembly GCA_963205305.1. Classification (GTDB taxonomy): domain Bacteria; phylum Pseudomonadota; class Alphaproteobacteria; order Rickettsiales; family UBA3002; genus QFOX01. Next base: position 30,386 of record CAUJIC010000064.1, read on the forward strand.
GTCTGGCTGAAATCCGCAACAATCGAACCAATAGTGGCAAGGTAGGCTTCCACCCGCGTAATATCCGCCGCTTTTTCGGCCATGCTGCGTGTGTCTTTGGATGCCGCCGCGCCCTTGCCCATATCGGGCTTTGTGGCCGAATCAATAACCCCACGTGCCATGGCAGCATCAGGCTGCCCCATAAGTAGCAGTGAGGCCGCAAGTAGAATCGCCGAGGATGTCTGTTTCATACGCTCACCTGTACATGTCGCGCATGCCACTACGCAAGCAGATTTGAAGCGCGCATGCGTTACGACGACATCACTCGTGTGCTAACGCGCGAGCGGGTGGGCTTGGGTTGTCCAAAGCGTTTGCGCGTCAGCGCCAACATCATGCCCATGCCGCCCGCCATGGCAATGATGGAAGATCCGCCATAGCTAAGGAATGGCAGTGTCATCCCCTTCGCGGGCAGCAGGTTCACCGCCACGCCCATATTCACAATCGCTTGGATGCCAAATTCGGCCAGCAACCCACCCACCGCAATCATGCGGAAGCGGTCTTGCTCCTGCCCCATTTTCAAAAACCCACGCACCACAATCACCGCGAATAAGGTGATGATGGCCAAGCAAAACAACATGCCGAATTCCTCCCCCGCGACGGAGAAAATAAAATCCGTATGCGAATCGGGTAAATGCTGCTTCACCACGCCCTCACCAGGGCCACGGCCAAACCATCCACCGCCCTTGAAGGCTTCCAGCGATTTTTCCACTTGGTAATTATCGCCGCTCGAAGGGTCGAGGAATCGATCGATACGCGAGGCCACATGCGGGAGCGCAAAATACGCCGCGAAAAAGCCACCCACGCCCAGCACCGCCATACCCGCCACCCAAATGAACGGCAGCCCCGCCAAAAATAACTGCACGCCAAACATGCCGCTAATCGTTACTGTCATCCCGAAATCGGGCTGCGTGATAAGCAGCGCTGCAACCACGAGGTACATACCAATTGCAGTTCGGTATGCTGGAAAATTAGGGTGGCTAATGCGTAGCGAGAACACCCATGCAATCATCACCGCCAAGCAGGGCTTCATAAACTCCGATGGCTGAATCGACATGCCACCCAAACGCAACCAGCGGATGGAGCCTTTATTCTCGAACCCAATGAGCGGCAGCAGTAGCAGCAGCAGCAAACTTAAGGTAAACCCCATCAGCGCAATTTTGCGGATGCGGTCACTCTCCATCATCGAGACCACCACCATCACCAATGTCGAAATGCCGAGGAAAATCTGGTGGCGAGACACAAAGTAGAAATCTGTATAACCAAGGCGACGCGCCACGGGTGGGCTGCCCGCCATCACCAAAAAGAAGCCGATGCAGATGAGCGCCAGCATGCAAAAAAACGCGGCGCGGTCCACCGTGAACCACCAACGGCCAAGCGCCGATGTATTACGCCGATCAAGCGGTTGCCGCATCGTTGCCTCCCGCTTTCAAGGTTTCAAATAATTTCACGAACGCCGCGCCACGCACCTCGAAATTCGCGAACTGGTCGAAGCTCGCACAGGCGGGTGATAACACCACCGCAGGCTTACCTTGCTTATCATTCACCGCATCTGCCACTGCCGTTGCAAACGCCTTTTCCAGCGTGCCGCAATGGGTATAGCGCACTTTACCATCGAGCGTTTTGGCAAAATAGTTCGCCGCTTCACCAATCAGGTAGGCGTGCCGAATTTTTCCAAAATATTTCGCCAACGGCTCAATGCCACCTTCTTTGCTCACGCCACCAATAATCCAGTACATATCATCATAGGTCTTGAGTGCTTTTTCCGCCGCATCGGCGTTCGTTGCTTTGCTATCATTCACGAATTGTACGCCGTTGATTTCCCCCAGCCATTCCATGCGGTGCGCCAATCCGGGGTAAGTCTGCATCGCGGCAATGATGTCTGCGTGGCCGCAGCCATTCACCAAACATGCCGCATAGGCCGCCGCGGCGTTCTGCCCGTTATGTTCGCCTTGGAGGGATTTCACGTGCGAAATATCACCCACCAAATCAATGTTGATTTCACCCAGCGTATTGTGCAATTTTCCGTTTGCCCAATAGACACCATGCGTCACCGTGCAGCCTGCGGCGATGGGTAACACCAGCTGCTCGGTTTCGTGTAGCATGGTGCGGCAAATCGCTTCGCTCGTTGCATCATCCACCCCGATGATCGCGATATCATCGCCGTCCATGCGGTCGAAAATATGCATCTTCGCGGCGACATAATTCTCCATGCTGCCATGATGGTCGAGATGGTCAGGCGAAATGTTGAGCAGCAGCGCCGTGTTAAAATGTGTCGTCGTCACAAGGTCGAGCTGGTACGAGGAAAGCTCCAGCACATAGATTGCATCCGCCCCAAGCGGCGCCAGCGCCAGCGCAGGGGTGCCAAGGTTACCGCCCACTTCCACGCGTTTGCCGCACGCTTTCAAAATATGGGCAATCAGCGTTGTGGTCGTCGATTTTCCATTCGTACCCGTAATGCAAAGATAGGTCGCCTCAGGCTGTGCGCGATAGAGCAATTCAATATCGCCAATTACCTCCACACCCGCTTTAGTCGCAGCCACCACCGCAGGGTGGGTAAGGAAAATCCCAGGGCTCATAATCAGCGATGCAAACGCCGAAAAATCCCACTCCGTAACAGGCTGAATGGTGATTGCTGGAAATTCCTTCGCTGCTGCCGCGCGCCCTGCCTCACCGTCATCCCAAGCCACTACTGTTGCGCCGCTGGCCAGCAACCTCGCGACCGTCGCACGGCCCGATTTGCCAAGGCCAACCACGCCGTATGTTTTGCCCGATGCGAAAGGAAGTAAAATCATTCCCTACCGCAGCTTCAATGTAGAAAGTCCAACCAATGCCAATATAACTGCCACAATCCAAAAACGAATAACGACCGTCGGCTCCTTCCAACCCAGCTTTTCATAATGGTGGTGGATTGGCGCCATGCGGAACACGCGCTTGCCTGTCATCTTGAACGAGGCCACCTGAATCATCACCGAAAGCGCCTCGACCACGAACAGCCCCCCAATAATCGCGAGCACAATCTCGTGCTTACAAATAATGGCAATGGTTCCCAGAGAACCACCGAATGCGAGACTGCCCGTATCGCCCATGAACACCATCGCAGGTGGCGCATTGAACCATAAAAACCCAAGCCCTGCACCAATCAACGCTGCACAGAACACTGCTAGTTCCCCGCTACCGGGGACCAAATCGAAATGCAGATAATGCGCATAGACTGCATTACCGATAAGGTAGGCAATCAGACCAAAACACGCTGCCGCAATCATGATGGGCACAATGGCGAGGCCATCCAAGCCATCCGTCAAATTCACCGCATTGCTAGCGCCCACCAACACCACCATTGCAAACGGAATATAGAGAACACCGAGATTGAGCAGATAATCCTTCACGAATGGAAACGCGAGATGCTGGTTGAGATGTGCGGGCGTCACGAGCGTGATCCAATAAGCAGCCGCAGCTGCAATCGCGAATTGGCACACCAGTTTCTTTTTCCCCGAGAGGCCTTTGTGATTTTTCTTCGAAACTTTTAGGTAATCATCCATGAAGCCAATCGTGCCGTACCCCAACGTCACGAACAGCACAATCCACACATAATGGTTCGTAATATCCGCCCACAAAATCGTGCTTACCGTTACCGCAAACAGCATCATAAGCCCGCCCATTGTCGGGGTGCCTTTTTTGCTCAGGTGCGATTCAGGACCATCATCGCGTATGGGTTGGCCGCCATGCTGCTTATTCTTCAACCAGCGAATCAGGCGCGGACCAATAACAAAACTAATGATAAGCGCCGTGATAATGGCACCCCCGCTACGAAACGTGAGGTAGCGAAACAGGTTGAAAAACTGAATATCGCCCGAGAGCGGATAGAGAAGATTATATAGCATTATCTGCCCCCTTCGATGGCGTCGACCACTACATCCATACGGCTGCCGTGCGAACCTTTCACCAGCACCAAATCATTGGCACGCAATGCTTCCACCACCACTGGCGCCAACTCGCGGCTGGTGGGCTTATAAGCCCCACGCATCGTTTCTGGCAAGGCATGATACATCTTCTCCATGAAGGTTCCTGCGGCAAACACCAAATCCATCTGGTTGTTCACCAGCGTAGGCACCAGCCCCACATGCAAATCTTCTGCATGCTCACCCAGCTCCAGCATATCACCCAAAATCACCACCGTGCGTACTTGCTCCGCCGAGGCATCGCGCATCTCTGCTATCTTCTCAATCGCACCTTTCATCGAAACGGGGCTGGCGTTGTAGCAATCATCCACCAAGCGCAAATTGCCACCCTTGATGCTGAGCTTCTTGATTTGTCCACGGCCTTTAGGTTCGCTAAAATTCGCCAGCGCTGCTGCGGCTTTAGCAAGGTCAGCACCTAACGCATCCACCACACCCAGCACCGCGACGGACATCAACGCCCAGTGCTTACCAATCGTGCCGATGGTGTAAGAAATAGCTGTGCCCGCTATCGTCGCCTCAATTACGGAATGGGTGTCATCAATCGCATATTTGGTCATGCGGCACAGCGCATTTTTGCCCGTGCCGAACGAGAGAATTCTGTCCATCCCCTTCGCCTGTGCGTGTGCTTTCAGGCGCTCATACTGGTTGTTATCCGCGTTCAGTACCGCCACACCTTTGCCGCCCATGCCTTCAAATATCGCCGCCTTCTCATCCGCAATCGCCTCGATGCTTTGGAAGAACTCGATATGCACCGCATCCACGGTCGTAATAAGGCTTACATGTGGGCGCGCCATGATGGAAAGCGGGCTGATTTCACCCGCATGGTTCATACCCATTTCAATCACCGCATACTGCACATCCAGCGGCATGTTCGCCAAGTTGAGCGGCACGCCAAGGTGGTTATTTAAATTTCCCTTCGTAGCATACACGCTGCCCGTGGCGCGCAGTGCTGCCGCAATCATTTCCTTCGCGCCCGTTTTTCCCACGCTGCCCGTAATACCAATCACCTTCGCGTTGCTTCGAGTGCGTGCGGCAGTGCCCAATGCTTGCAGTGCCTTCTCCACATCCTTCACCATAACCAACTTACTTGCATCCACCCCCGTGATTGGCTTGCTGACCAGCGCACCAACCGCACCTTTTTCCAGTGCGGAAGCTACATGTTCGTGTCCATCCACCTTGCTTCCTGGCAGCGCCACAAACAACGCGCCCGCCTCCAGCGTGCGTGTGTCGATGCTCACAGAACTGGCGATCCAATCACCTGTCGAAACTCCGTGGGTGGCGGCAATAATTTCTTGGGTGGTCCATTGCGTGGTCATGCGGCAACTGCCTTTCTGATGTGGTCTGCATCGCTGAAGGGGTGAGCTTGATTGCCGATGATCTGGGTGGTTTCGTGGCCCTTACCGGCGATGACCAGAACATCGCCAGCTGCTAGGTTTTGGATCGCGGTGCGGATGGCCGTATCGCGATCGGGAATTTCTTGTGCGTGGGGTGCCTTCGCCATAATTGCGGCACGAATGGTTGCAGGGTTTTCGCTGCGCGGGTTATCGTCCGTTACAATCACAACATCCGCGAATTGGCTTGCCGCTGCGCCCATCTCAGGGCGCTTGCCTGCATCGCGGTCACCACCGCAGCCAAACACCACATGCAACTTCTTCGCGGTATGCGGGCGCAAGGTTCTGAGGATATTTTCGAGCGCCGCGGGCGTGTGGGCATAGTCGATAAAAATCGGCGCATTGTTATGCTCCGCAATTTTCTCGAGCCGCCCTGATACGCCACGCAACTTGGGCAATAATTTCACCAGCGCCGCTTCACCCAGCCCCGCCACACTCAGCAGCCCCATGGCGGTCAGCATATTGCTCAGTTGGAACGCACCATAAAGCGGAACACTGAGTGTATATGGTTTGCCGCGTAATTGTAGTTCTGCATCCAACCCATTTGCATGTGGCGTAACGCCGATCACTCGGTAATCCGCCTTCTCATGCGAACCAAAACTCAGCACCGTAATGCCGCGTGCATCGCAGATGGTTTTGAGTGCCCCGAAATGTGCGTCATCACGGTTGATGATTGCAAGCGCCCCTGTCCCCAACACATCGCTAAACAGCCGCGCTTTTGCCGCGAAATAGGCTTCCACCGTGTGGTGATAATCCAGATGGTCGCGCGTGAGGTTCGTAAACGCACCTGCCGCAAATTTCACCCCATCAGCGCGTTTTTGGTCGAGCCCATGGCTGCTGGTTTCAATCGCGCAAACCCGCACGCCAGCACCCACCAAATCATGCAACGTGGTGTGCAATAAAATCGGTTCAGGCGAAGTGTTGTTCGCAGGGAACGCATCATTCAGCGCGGCATGCACGCTGCGTAAACCCAGCGTGCCGATAGATGCCGCATCCAGCCCTGAAAGCTGAGCCAGTTGGCGCACAAAATCCGCGGTCGAGGTTTTGCCGTCCGTGCCCGTAATCGCGAAACAGAATTCGGGCTGGCCCGCATAAAATGCCGCAGCAATGGCACTCACCGCCGCGCGCATGTCACCCACACGAACGACGGGAACCGTTAAACCAACAGGCAACACCGCATCGCTTGCCGCCAGCACCGCCACTGCCCCTGCACGCACGGCGTCGGGGATGTATTTTGTGCCGTCTTGCTTCACGCCCGAAAGCGCAACAAACAAACTGCCAGCCTTCACGGCGCGCGAATCAGCGGTGATACCATGCACCATCACGTCTGCATCCCCCTCGATGGAAGTACCCGCAATGTTAGAAAGAAGCTGCACTCACGGCCTCCTTCGTCATCGCATTTTCATGCGCCAGCTGCGCGGCTTTTTCACGCGCCAAGGCACCACCCCAATAGGCTTCCACTTTTGCATCACGAGGGCTGGCCTCGGGCTTCATCGCCAATAGTGGCGCCATGCGCTGTACCACGCGCCCTGCTGCGGGTGCCGAAATCCAGCCGCCCGTTGCAAAGCCATAGGTTGATTTATTGCCGCGTGGCTCGTCCACCATCACCAGCACCGCATAGCGCGGGTCACGCATCGGAAACACACCCACGAACGACGCCACTTTCGCGTCTTTCTTATACGCGCCGTTCGTATTCTTTTCGGCGGTTCCTGTTTTTCCGCCCACCTCGTAGCCCTCGGCATTGGCCGATTTACCCGTGCCATGCAGCACCACAAGGCGCAGCAAATCGCGTACATCGCCCACCGTTTTTTTAGCGATCACACGGGTGCCTTCAGACTTGTTCGCATTGCCACCCTTCACCAACGTCATGGGGTGCAAAACTCCATCGCCCGATACTGCCGCAATGGCATTGATGAGATGTAGCGGTGATACCGAAATCCCATGACCATATGCCACGGTCATCGTCGTCAGTTCCGACCAGCTACGCGGAATCATCGGGCGACCAAGCTCGGATAATTCAAGTTTCACGGGTTCGAACAACCCAAGCGATTTCAGGAATTTTTGTTGGCGTTTCCCGCCCAGATCGAGTGCCATTTTCGCGGTGCCCACATTGCTCGAATAGGCAAAAATCTCGGGCACCGAAAGCCAGCGCCCCTCAGGGTGAGCATCCGTAATGGTGAAGCCGCCCATGTGGATGGGGTGGCTTGCGTCGTAGCCACCCTTCATGGTCACCACGTTGTTGTCGAGCGAGGCCGCCATGGTAAATGTTTTGAAGGTGGAGCCCATTTCATAGACGCCGAGCGTAGCGCGGTTGAAGCGCGCATCGTCGCTCGCGCGGCCAGGTTGGTGCGGATCAAACTCAGGCAGGCTCGTCATCGCCAGCACCTCGCCCGATTTAATATCGAGCACCACACCCACACCACCAATGGCCTGAAACTCGCCAATGGCTTTACTCACTTCGTCGCGCAAAATCGATTGAACCCGCAAATCGAGTGAAAGCTGAAGAGGCTTATCATTCTGAGGGTCTTGCAACTTCCCATCGAATGATTTTTCGATGCCTGCAAGCCCTTGATTATCGACACCTACATACCCAATGCTATGGGCAAAAATGCCGCCATACGGGTAGACGCGGCGCACATCTGGCTCAAAGAAAAGCCCGGGCACTCCAAGGTTATTCACTGCTTCTTGCTGCGCGGGCGTCAGGTGGCGCTGCAGATAAATAAACGTCACATGCTTACGATTCAGCTTCTCCCGAAATTGTGCTATGGATTCGCGCGGAAAAATTTTGTTGAGCGCTTTGGCAAGCTCCGCCTCGTGGCGAATAATCGTGGGATTCGCTACCAACGATGCAGTTTTGATGGAAGTGGCAAGCACCATGCCGTTGCGGTCGACAATCTCGCGGCGCACCACTTGCTCGGCGGCACCAATTTTCGAAACATCGACATCATCTTCGCGGCTGAGCAGCAATTGCGGCTCGTTCACCAATTTCGCAAATGGCAAATCGCCACTGCCCACGGTGCTCACTTCAAACAGACGCAAACTCAGCATCAAAAAGCACATCGCAAAAAATACCGCGACCAAAATGCTACGCGCGCGTGATTCGCCCATGCCGCGTGCCGCACGGCTTTCCACTCGTACAATACGCGCAGGCGGACGCTTCGATGGAATGCGACGGAACTGACGCAACTATCGTCCCTCGCTCACGCTAGAAACTTGCTGCACCATGCCCGAGGTGCGAAGCGTTTCCGCCTCGGGAACTGCTGCGGGCAACACACTCACTTGTTTGATTTGGCGGCTATCGAGCGGTACTAAATCGAGATGGCGATCCGCCAATTGGCGCAGGCGATCGGGGCGATTTAGGTAGGCCCACTCGGCGTTGAGCAGGTGGAGTGATTCTTTTTCCGTCGCAAGCTCGGTCTTGCGCGCGGCCAACTCGCGTTGCACATCCTGCACGCTGTATTTAACGAGGTAAACCCCAACCGCCAACACAATGAACAACACCATGTGGACGAGAATACGAGCATTCATCATACGAACTCCTATGCAGCAGCATTGAAAGGACTCGCAGTGCGGGTTGCACAGCGCAGCTTTGCCGAGCGCGCTCTAGGGTTCAGGCTCACCTCTTTTTCAGATGGGGCGATGGCCTTGGTGGGGGTTAAATTGAAGGTGTGATTTGTGTTAATAACGTTTGCCAAAAGTGCGGCGGGTGAGTGGCGCGAGGTGACGGCAGCCGCTTGGCTGCGCGCGCGCATGAATTCTTTGACGATACGATCCTCGAGCGAGTGGAACGTGACCACCACCAAGCGGCCATTGGGCTTGAGCAATTTCTCCGCCGCAGCAAGCGCCGCCTCCAGCTCCGCCAATTCCTGATTCACTTCGATACGAAGCGCCTGAAAGCTTTTCGTCGCAGGGTGAATTTTCATTTTACCGGCACCACGCACCGCACCACGAATGATGCTCGCCAGCTGCACCGTCGTCGTAATTTTCTGCTCGATGCGCGCGGCGATGATGGCGCGGGTGATGCGCTTGGCGTCACGCTCCTCGCCATAATCGCGCAGAATGCGAATAAGCTCCGCTTCGGAATAGCCATTCACCACATCGGCCGCACTTAAGCCCTCAGCGCTCATGCGCATATCAAGCGGCGCTTCGCGCTGGAAGGAAAAGCCACGCACATCCTCATCAAACTGCATGGAGGAAACCCCGATATCGAGGACAATCGCGTCGACCGCATGGATGCCCGCGGCGGCCAACTGTTCGACCATCGCGGAGAAGCGCGCGGCCATGAATAAAAAATGCCCGGGAAACTCCCGGGCAAGAGCATCGGCAAGTAACTTGACGTTCGGATCGCGGTCGAACGCGATCACGCGGGCTTGGGGCTCGGCCGCGAGAATTGCGCGGCTGTAACCACCAGCACCAAAGGTTCCATCCACCACCACATCACCCGCTTTAGCGGCGACGGCGGCGAGCATTTCTTCTTTCAACACGGGGATGTGCAGGTGCTCGTTCACGCCGCACCTCCATCTGCCTTCAGGCTGAGGCGCTTAGCGAGCGCGAGGTCACGCATTTTGGCTTCTTGTGCGGCGAACAAGGCAGGCGACCAAATTTCAAACGTCGCGCCCTTACCCACAAACACGCCCGTATCCGTAATGTTCGCTTTTTTCAGCAAGCCTTCGGGAATCACCACGCGCCCTTCGCTATCGAACGCGAGCTGGGTTGCACCACCAAGGATGGCGGTCGCAAACGCATCATGCTCTTCCGAGAATGGGTCGAGCGCTTCGATGCGCGCATGCAGCTTCTCAATACGCTCCATGCCACAGGCCTCGATGCAACTATTGGTGAAGCTGGCGTAGGCAATCATGCCGTTGAAATTTTGCGCGGCGAGCACGGCGCGAAAGGTCGGCGGCACGCTCACGCGCCCCTTTTTGTCGATCTGCTTCTCGATG
>CAUJIC010000065.1 GCA_963205305.1 Pseudomonadota bacterium
GCAATTTCATGAGCATCGACCTTAAAAATTCCCGCATCCTTATCAGTAACGATGATGGTGTGAACGCCGAGGGCATTGCGCTGCTCGAAAAAATTGCGCGCAGCTTAAGCGATGATGTCTGGGTGGTTGCGCCTGAGCACGAGCAAAGCGGGGCAGGGCACTCCTTGAGCCTGCACAAGCCCTTGCGCGTGCGCCAAGTGGCGGAGCGCCGCTTCGCGGTGGATGGTACACCGACCGATGCGGTGCTGCTGGGTGTGATGGAAGTGCTGAAAGATAAACGCCCCGACCTGATGCTCAGTGGCATCAACCGTGGCAGCAACATGGCCGAGGATGTGACCTATTCGGGCACCGTTTCCGCGGCGATGGAAGCGACACTGCTCGAAATTCCCTCGATTGCGTTTTCAAACCAAATCAACGGCGTGGTGAATTGGGACGTGCCCGAGAAATACACCGCTGACATCATTCGCAAACTAGCGGCAACGACCATTCCGCATGATCGCCTCATCAACGTCAATTTTCCTGCCATGCCACTTTCGGAAATCAAAGGCATCAAGCTGTGCCCGCAAGGCCGCCGTAAGCTGGATGATAATCTCGATAGGCGGATCGACCCGCAAGGCAGGCCGTATATCTGGATTGGTGGCCAGCGCACCATTCCGTTCAGCGACCACCCCGAGGCCGATTTTTGGGTCATCCGCGAGGGCTACATCACCGTCACCCCGCTCAGCCTCGATATGACGGATTATGCGATGTTGAAGGGGTTAGAGGGCATCATCTAGCGCGTGCAGGTGGCGCGCCAAAGCCTCAATGCCTAATTATCTGGGCTTAGAAGCCTGATTGTGCGTGCATCGCGCTTGCGCGGCTCTGGGCATCTGTGGCCAACTGAAGCCATGAATAAAACCGCACGCAGCCCCAAACCCGCCCCTAAACAAACCTTCGAGGGGGTGCACCCCTCGCTTGCCACCACGCAGGATGATTGGCTGGCCTCGCAGAAAATTCGGCTGCTGATGAGCTTACGTAAGGCGGGGGTGACGGATACCCGCGTGCTAGGCGCTATGGAAAATGTGCCGCGCGAGCAATTTGTTGAGGAGGCATTTCGTGACCGCGCCTATGACGATAACGCGCTGCCCATTGCCTGCCACCAGACGATTAGCATGCCTTCTGTGGTCGCGATGATGACGCAGATGCTGGATGTGAAGCCCACGCAATGCGTGCTCGAGATTGGCACGGGCTCGGGCTATCAGGCGGCGGTGCTGGCCAAGCTCGCGCGCCGCGTGCACACGATTGAGCGCCATGCGCCATTGGCCGAAATTGCCCGCGAGCGCTTCACCGCCATGAAGTTACGCAATATCGATAGCCATATTGGCGATGGCAGCAAGGGCTGGCCGCACGCTGCGCCCTATGAGCGGATTATAGTGACGGCAGCCGCCCCCGAAATTCCGCAAACCTTGCTCGCCCAGCTTTCCATCGGCGGCAAAATGATTATCCCCGTGGGTTTGCATGTGGCCGATCAATTCCTGCTGCGCCTCACGCGCGTGGCCGAGGATGAAGTGCGTAAAGAGGTGCTTAGCCCAGTGCGTTTTGTGCCGCTGGTGGCAGGTTAGTCCCGTCCTATTTCTAGGGGCAAATTCTATGTCGTGTGCGTACTCGGTTCGGTCATGTAGCGCTGCTACATTCCTCCCTGCGTGCGCCCACTCCTTGAATTTTCCTCCTATAAATAGGACTCAGAGGTAAGCGCTCTAAACTAAACAATCGTATAATGGGGCTGTGGTATTTTTGCCCCGCATTCAATGATTTTAGAAGAAAGTGCATTGCGGTATAGTATTGCCATTGCGTTCAGTATTTCTGTGTGTTACCCCTAATAGAACCAAGGGCAAACGCTTCAAGAACCTTTGGTAAGTTACTATAAAAAGGGTGTTTTAGAACAACAAGCCCTAAGTCGCACTGGCAAGTGAAAGTTAGACGTTTTTTCCTCATCAAGTTCCGAGGTGGTGCCATGCGTATATCCGCTGCTGCGTTTTTTATGATTCTCACTACCATCTTTCTTTCCGCCTGTGGAAGAAGCGAGATGGCCACGGTCGATGATCATGGGAATAGCTTTTATGGCCGCAGCGGGGTGATGAGCCTTGCGGGCTCCATGTCCACCCAGCAGGCAGTGCCCACCATGAGCGTGGCGAGCAACGATCTTGCACCTGCATCCAATCAGCCGCCCATGGCAACCGCCAGCACATGGCAGTGGCCAGCGAATGGCACTGTCACCGAAAATTTTGGCCAAAAATCGGAAGGCGAGAGCAGCGAAGGCATTATCATTGCTGCCAGCGAGGGCAGCCCCATCCATGCAGCGCAAGCGGGCGAGGTTGCCTATGTCGGTAACGATACTAAAACCTACGGCAATATCGTGATTTTACGCCATGCCGATGGCACGATGACCTCGTACTCCCACGCACGCAACCTTGTGGTCGCCAAGGGCGAGCGCGTAAATTCGGGTGGTGTGCTTGGCTATGTGGGACAAACGGGCAGCGCGAAAGAGCCACAATTGCACTTTGCCGTGCGGCAGGGGCATATGTCGGTCGACCCGTTGAGCAAACTGCCACAGCAAGTCGCATCGAATTAGTTAGCGCTTTTTATTTTTGCGCGGCATAACGCCACTCATGACATCACTCGTTTGGCTTCGCCGCGATTTGCGGCTTCATGACCATGCGGCGCTCGCCACCGCGCTGGCCGAGCTTCACGCCGTGCAACCCGTATTCGTGTTCGATACCGAGATTTTGGCGCGCTTTGCCAACCCACGCGATAGGCGATTGGTGTTTATCGCCGAAACGCTGTGCCATATCGATACGCAGCTGAAAGAACGTGGTGGCCGTCTGCTGGTGCTGCATGGCAAAGCGGCCGATATTATTCCTAAACTAGCCGCGGCGCTTGGCGCCAAGGCCATCTATTCCGCCGAAGATTTCGAGCCTGCCACCCGCGCGCGGGATGAGGCGGTAAAAAAAGCGCTAGCACCCACAACCCGCTTTGTGCAAGTGCTCGACCACCTCATGCGCGCACCGCAGCGGATGCTCAAGGCCGATGGCACGCCCTACAAAGTGTTCACACCGTTCTATAAGCTCTGGCGCGCCGATATGGGGCCGACGGATTACGCGCAGTATGAGGTGAAGGATGCAGGCCGCTATGCGAAGGCGCCAAGCAGTTTCAAAGCGGCAGAGGGGGCAGGGCTAACGCGCATCAACCTCGATGAGGGGCCAGCTGAATTGCTCGCCCAAATTGGTTATCAGTACACGAAGGATTCGCTGTGGCGGGTGGATGATGTGCCCGCGCGCCTGAGCAGTTTTATCGAGAACAAGCTCGCCGCATACCCCACCGCGCGCGATGTGTTGCCCATCATCGGCACCAGCCAGCTCTCGCCTTATTTACGGTTTGGGTTGGTGAGTGTGCGCGAGTGTGTGCGTGCGGCAATGGAAAAGGGTGGTGGCGAAAAATGGATTGCCGAGCTCGGCTGGCGCGAGTTTTACGCGGCCATTCTCTATCACTTCCCTCATGTGGTGACGCTCGAATTCAACGCGCAATATCAGAATGGTGCCATTCCGTGGAACAACGACGAGAACATGGCGCAAGCCATGTTCAGCGGCCAAACGGGCTACCCCGTGGTGGATGCGGCGGTGCGCGAGCTGCTAGAAACAGGCTACATGCACAACCGCGCGCGGATGATTGTGGCAAGCTTCGCGAGCAAGGATTTATTGCTCGATTGGCGGCTGGGTGAGGAATTCTTTGCCCAACACCTGATGGATTACGATTTGGCCAGCAATAATGGTGGCTGGCAATGGGCAGCCAGCACAGGCACCGATGCCGCGCCTTATTTCCGTATTTTTAACCCCATCCTGCAAAGCAAGCGGTTCGACCCCGAGGGCGAGTATATCCGTCGCTATGTGCCTGAATTACGTGGGCTATCCACCGCCGATATTCACGCCCCGTGGGAATCACCGCTCACGAAGCCGGCTAATTATCCCATGCCTATCGTCGACCATGCCACGGCCAAGGATAGGGCGGTGGCCGTGTTCAAAGCCGCCGGCCACAAAATGGGCGGCGAACATTAGCGCGAATACCCGCTTGACAGGGGGTGAAAAATACGCGAAAAGGCGCCCCTCAAACATTCGAGGCGAACATGGCTAAAAAAGCGACTATTCTTGTAAAACTTGAGTCCACAGCGGATACGGGTTTCTTCTATGTGAAGAAGCGCAACCCACGCAAACAGACGGAAAAGTTGAAGTTCAACAAGTACGATCCCGTTGCGCGCAAGCACGTGGAATTCAAAGAAACCAAGCTCAAATAACCCCATGCACAAGCTAATTGCGGTGCTCGCGGCGTTTTCTCCAGCGGCTGTGCTTGCACAGGCGGCCGATGCCCCTGTCGATGCATCGGCTATGGCGGCAGGTTCGCCCTTTGCCAGCCTTTTGCCGCTGGTACTCATTTTCTTCGTATTTTACTTTGTGCTCATCAAGCCGCAGCAGCGCCGCATGAAGGAGCATCAGGCCACACTCGCAGCCTTGAAAAAAGGCGATAAGGTGGTGACGGGTGGTGGCATCGTCGGCAAAATCACTAAAGTCGCTGGCGATGGCGAAACCGTGAATGTTGAAATTGCAACGGGTGTAGAAGTTACGGTTCTTAAATCCACGGTCAGCGGCCTTGTTGGCGCGCCAGCCCCCGTGGTGGCAGATAAGAAAAAGGCAGGCAACGACAAGAACGACAATGCCGTGCCCAGCCGCGATAGCGTTGCGAACGACAACTAATCTTCACGTAACTGACGCATAAACGTCATCAAATTGTCATATTCTTTCGTCATACTGGTCGCTCATAAGGCGATGGTTATGGCTGACAAAAAAACACTCAAAATTTCCTACTGCACGACCTGTAAGGGGCGTCTGCACCATTTGAAGCAGACGCTGCCTGCCAATATGGCCGCCGAGCGGAACAACCCCAATGTCGAATTCGTCGTGCTTGATTACGGCAGCGAAGATGGTTTGGCGGATTGGATTAAACAAAATTTCCAAGCCGAAATGGATTCAGGCCGTTTGCGCTATGCGCGCTATGAAACCCCGTATTTTAAAATGGCACATGCGAAAAACATGGCGCACCGTCTGGCCACGGGCGATGTGCTGTGCAATGTGGATGCCGATAATTTTATCGCCAAGGATTTCTCGAAGTGGCTTACGAGTGTTTACGAGAAGCGCCTTGATACCATTGTTACAACCGTGCCGCGCTCTATATCGAACGGTCTTATTAGCGTCGTGAAGCGCAAGGCGCTCGGTTTTGGGCGCTCACTTGGCCTCACAGGTAGAATCGCCATATCCAAGCAATCATTTCGTGAGCTTGGCGGCTACGACGAGAGCTTTACAGGCTGGGGTGGGGAAGACACAAATTTAAGCCTACGCGCCAGAGATCGGGGAATGGGCTACTCGGGTATTCCAACGAAATATTGGGGTGCTGTTATCCCGCACGAAGATCAAGAGCGCGTTAAAAACATGGATGCAAACGATAAGGAGCATTCGCTCGATACGCTGA
Organism: Pseudomonadota bacterium; assembly: GCA_963205305.1. Classification (GTDB taxonomy): domain Bacteria; phylum Pseudomonadota; class Alphaproteobacteria; order Rickettsiales; family UBA3002; genus QFOX01. The sequence goes on from CAUJIC010000065.1 coordinate 5,557, forward strand.
ATGCTAGTCATCGCAGAGTGGTCAGCAGGTTTAACGCAGTTAAGGTCGTTAAATCGCACCCAGAACCTATTGCCAATCCCGATGGTAACGTGGGCTGCGGTACGGTTCACATCAACTTTTCTACTGAGCCGACCGTTATTGGGCCTATCAGCAAATCCATGCCGCCAGCCCCGGAGGCGGAAGCTGGGCTTAATCCTCATGCTCGAGTGGGACATGTCGCATCGTTAGCTAAGCAGCATGGTGGTGTTCACATCTCGCGCTAACACCCCTTGTCAGCCGCCATAAATCCTGTATGCATAACCCCGTTCAATTTAACTGGTGGTGCATATGCTCGAGTTTCCGCGTTGGAAAACATTTATGGTGATGGCGGTCACGCTGTTTTTTGTGCTGACAGCGCTGCCCAATGTGCTTTCCGATAGCCTGCGCGCCAAGCTGCCCAACTTTTTGCCTAGCCAAACGGTGCCACTCGGCCTCGATTTGCGGGGGGGCTCGCACTTGTTGCTCGAGCTCGATTTTGCGACCTATAAGCGCGAGCATTTCGCGAATGTACGCGATGGCCTGCGCGAAACCTTGCGTAAAGCCAAAGTGGGTTACACCGATTTACGCGCCAGCGGTAACGAAGTGTCGCTTCGCATCCGCCCCGAAACGGTGAGCGAAGGTGTGAAAATCGATGATTTGCTGAGCAAGGTCGACCCCGACCTCTCGACGGAAGAAAAAGATGGCCTGACGCGTTTTTATTACGATGAAACCAAGCTCAAAGCGCTGCAGTTGCGCTTGCTCGAACAATCCATCGAGATTGTGGAGCGCCGCGTGAACGAAACGGGCACCAAGGAGCCCATCGTCCAGCGTCAGGGCACCGACCGCATTGTGGTGCAAGTGCCAGGTTTGGCCGACCCAGCGCAGCTAAAAGCCTTGCTTGGCAAAACCGCGAAAATGACCTTCCACCTCGTGAACGAGGAAGTCTCGGCCGATGCCATGGCGCGCAATGTCGTGCCCTCCGATACCATGATTCTGCCATCCGATAAGGCAGAGAGCGAAAAAGCTGCGGGTTTGCCCACGCAGTACCCTGTGTTCAATGAAGTGGCGCTGGGTGGGGAACACTTGACCAATGCCAACGCATCCTTCGCGGATGGGTTGCCTGTGGTTGAGTTCCAATTCAACACACTGGGCGCCCAGAAATTTGGCGATATTACGCAAGCCAATATCGGCAAGCGCTTTGCCGTCGTGCTGGATCATAAAGTGATTACCGCGCCAGTCATTCGCTCGGCCATCCTCGGTGGGCGTGGTATTATCGAAGGCAACTTCACCACCGAATCGGCGAACGAGCTGGCCATGCTTCTGCGTGCAGGTGCCTTGCCAGCACCGCTGACGGTGATTGAGGAGCGCTCGGTGGGGCCAAGCTTAGGGCAGGATTCAATCAATGCAGGGACCCTTGCTGCAGTGCTTGGCATCACACTGGTGGTTATTTTTATGCTGCTTTCCTACGGCTTGTTTGGCGTATTTGCTAATCTCGGTTTGGCGGTGCATTTGGTCACGGTACTGGGCGCCATGTCGCTGATGCAGGCAACGCTGACTCTACCAGGTATTGCGGGCATTGTGCTCACCATGGGCATGGGCGTCGATGCAAACGTGCTGATTTTCGAACGTATCCGCGATGAGTTGCGCTATGGGAAAAGCCCGCTGGCGGCCATTCATTCGGGCTTCAGCCTCGCGTTTGGCACCATTTTCGATTCCAACCTCACCACACTGATTGCGGCGCTGCTGCTCTACACGCTGGGTGCTGGCGCGGTGAAGGGCTTCGCCGTGACGCTGACGATTGGTATCCTAAGCTCCATGTTTGCCTCGGTGTTGTTCTGCCGCATGCTCATCATCTTCTGGGCGCGCCGCACCAAGCCGAAGCGTATTCCGATATAGCTTTTAGTGGCTTCGGAGCTCATGGCTACTGATTCGGGTCTCCTGACCCTTACCCTTCGGGCTGCTGCGCAGTCCAAAACGCCTGCTGACGTTTTATCGTCCAGCTCGCAAACCGAGTAGGAGCATGCGTTATGCACAACATCATGCCGCCGATTGCTGGTAACTCGCAGCTTATCCGCTCGTATGGGGGGCAGGGGTTTCGCATTGGTCAGGCGGAATATGCTAGCCATGTGCTGGTGCTGCCCACCATCACCCACGCGTGGAATGGTGAGTTAACGCCTGAGGCGCTCGCACCGCTCTTTGCCTACGAACCCGCCACCGAGCTGTTACTTATCGGCACAGGCGCTCGGCACGAGATGGTCGACCCAGCTCTACGCAAGGGGTTGAAAGAAAAGGGGCTAGCCCTCGATACGATGGATACAGGTGCGGCATGCCGCACCTTCAATGTTCTTCTCGGCGAAGGGCGGCGAGTAGCAGTGGCTCTGCTTTTACCCTAAGCGGCCACTTTGAATTGTTCGCCCGCGTAGTTCGCAGCGACGAATTCCCAGTTCACGAGTTTATCCAGCACCGTTTGCACGAAGTCGGGGCGGCGGTTCTGGAAGTCGAGGTAGTAGGCGTGCTCCCACACATCGCAGGTGAGGAGTGCCGTTTCGCCGTGTGCCATGGGCAGATCCGCGTTCGCGGTTTTGGTGATTTTCAGTTTGCCCGAGGCATCCTTCACCAGCCACGCCCAGCCCGAACCGAACTGGCCAAGCGCTGCGGCTTTAAAATCGGCCGCGAATTTATCGTAACCGCCAAGGTCGCTCTCAATTTTTGCTGCCAGCTCGCCGGTTGGTTTGCCGCCGCCATTAGGCTTCAGGCAATGCCAGAAAAAGCTGTGGTTCCAGTGCTGCGCCGCGTTGTTGAACAGCGCCGCCTTGCTGGCATCCTTGGCCGACGCGAGGATGATTTCCTCAAGCGACTTTTTCTCGAATTCAGTGCCTGCCACCAGCTCGTTCAGCTTCACCACATAGGCATTGTGGTGCTTGCCATGGTGAAAATCGAATGTATTGGCCGAAATATGCGGCGCAAGTGCGTCTTTGGCATAGGGCAGTGGGGGCAGGGTGAAGCTCATGGCAGAATCCTTCGTGGTGAGGTGTTGGGTTGCGGATGATGTTGCAAAACTCGGCGCGGCTACCAGTGCCGCGCTACCAGCGGCAAGTTTCAGAAAGCTGCGACGTGTCATCTCCATCAGAAAATCCTTGAGGCTTATCTAGTGCAACTGGCTCGCAAGTTCAAGCCCATTGCAGTTGCAATCTCTGTGTCGCTCGCGTAGCAGCGTTGATCATGAAGCCACACGAGCAACAGGATATCATCGAGCAAGTGCGCGCGGGCGATTACGAGCGATTCCTCGCCATCCAGCTTGCGCCATCATCCGCCCGTGCGGGGCTTTATGCGGTCACTGCGTTCCACATCGAACTGGCGCGCATTGCGGAAATTGTAAGCGAGCCCTTGATTGGCCATATCCGCCTTGCATGGTGGCGCGAGGGGCTGGAAGAAATCGAGGCGGGCAAAGCGCCACGCAACCACCCTGTTGTGCTGGCGCTTGCCGCACTTCACGCCACACACCCGCAAATTTTTCCGTGGCTGCAGAAGATTGTGGCGGCGCGCGGCGCAGATCTAGATACCTCGCTTATCGCGCATGAGTCTGCATGGCTGGAATATTGCGATAACACTGCAGGCGCGCTGCACATGGCGTGGGCGCTGTTGCTAGGCGTGCCCGAAGCACAGCACGAAGCTATCCGCAATCAAGCGCGTGCGTATGCGTTTATTGGCCTCGTGCGTGCCATTCCGTTCATGCATAGCCAAGGCTGGTTGCGCTTCCCCCACGCGCGGATGAATTCGGCAGAAATTACGACCCTAGCACCAAGCGCTGGCCTAGCCACACTCAGCAAAGGCGTGTTTATGGATGCATTGCCATTGCTCGCCAATGGTGCAGGGCCAACACTGCCCAAACCTCTGCGCGCGTTGGCCGGCTTGACGGCACTGCATGCGCGTAAGCTCGAGTGTGTTGGCTTCAACCCCTATGCGCTACGCCCCAGTAAATTGGCCGCTGTTTGGGTGGTACTAAGGCTAAAGCTGGCCTAAAATCTTGTTTTTGACGCCTGCAAATTTTTCTGCTATGGGTGGTTATAGTAAGTCGGCGTTCCCAAAAATAATAAAAAAAAACGAAGTGAAGTGTTGTTCAACTTTGTTCAGGGGTAGGCAAGTATGAAAACCGAACGTTTTCTCCAATTTATTGGACAAATGAGCCGTGGTGAATCCAGCGGTTCGCACCTTGCAGTCGGCGCACTGCTTGTAGTCACGATTTTATACGCATCGACAATGGTTTAAGTCGTAAAGGCACCAAGCAGCTTTTTGCTTCCACTTGGAAGCCAGATGCGCTATTGCCCGCGCCATGACTGTTGAAGCCCCTATCGAAAATCTCCTTACCCCCTTCATGCTCGAGGCGGGCCATGTGCGTGGCCGCATTGTGCGTATGGGCGAGGTGGCGAACACCATTCTCGCGCGCTATGACTACCCGCGTCCCGTGGTGAAGCTGCTGGGCGAGTTGGTGGTCATGGCCGCCATGCTTTCCAGCAACCTCAAGCAAGAGGGTGTGTTCACCATCCAAATCCGTGGCAAAGGCCTCATTCCACTCATCGTGGTGGATGCGGTGTTTGGCGGCGCCATCCGTGGCTATGCCGAAGTATCGCCGGAAGCGGCAGAACAAATCAACGCGCTCGAAAATCCAACGCCCCGCGCCATGGTGGGCGAGGATGGTTACCTCGCCATCACGCTCGATGCAGGGGCGGATATGCAGCGCTATCAAGGCATTGTGGCGCTTGAGGGCGATTCGATTGCCGAGGCGCTGACCAATTATTTCACCCTCTCGCAACAGCTCGATGTGCAGGTGCATTTGGCGGTGAGCGACCACGCCCCGTGGTTTGCCGCTGGCGTGATGATCGAGCGCATGCCAGAAACCACTGCCACTGCTGGCGAAGCCAACCTCGAAGCATGGCGTTACGCGCAGGCCATTACCAGCACCGTAAAAACCGAAGAATTGCTCGACCCGTTGCTCGACGCGCCTGCATTACTCTACCGCCTGTTCCACGAGGAGGGCGTGCGCGTTTACCCAGCCCATCCCTTAAATGTTGGGTGTCGCTGTTCGCGCCAGCGCATCGAGCAAATGTTGATGGGCATGAGCGCGACCGACCGTGCGGACATGATTGTGGATGGCATCGCTAGTGTGCATTGCCAGTTTTGCAACAAGGCCGAGCTATTTACGCCCAGCCAGCTTGGGTTGAGCGTTAGTTAAATCAATTGGTTAGATTGGTTTTGTCGCAAATCTTCACGGAACTGTCACACTATAAGCGGCTTGAGTTGGTTATGATAAAACCATGCTACTCCAAGATATACAGCGCGAAAGACACGATGCAAAAGAGTACACTCTTAAGCAAAAATTGCTCCAGAGTGTGATGGGCTTTGTCCGTGGCCCAATTCAGGCATACTTACAAGTGAATCATGGATTTTTAGGCAGTTCGCTTGGGGCAATGGGGATTCTTGCGGTTTCTACTTTGGGAAATCATTTTGGATTTAGTGCACAACGCCGTAACGTGGTGAATGTCTATCGCGATGAGATTGCCATAGCGCTTAATAAAGAAAGAGAAAGCATAAACGAAGCGGATATGGAGCAATTAGCGCGTATGCCTGCATATGCGAATAGCCCTATTGCTAGAGATGTTAGCAGCATTAAAAAGAATGAGCGCGCTGTTCATACAAAAACACTTTTCAAGAATCTGGCTATTAGCGCTAGCGTCATCCCCTTTGCTATGCTGGTGGCGGAAACTATTACTGTGGGCATGATAGGGTATGCAATTATCGGTGCCATGTCATCGGTGATTGATATTCTTGCTGAGAATATGCTGGAAAAATGGCAGGGGGCTCAACAGCCTACGGCAGCTTCTTTTATTGGCCATATACGCAATGAAATGACGAAAGGGTCTGTGGAGCCAGCTAAATTATTTGAGTATGCGGTGCATGCACGACCCGAAATAGCCCAAGCAGTACGGAGCCATACAAATGAAGAGTACTCGAGCCTCAGTTTTGAAAAAAAGAATCTTGTTATAGAAAAATTAGGTTTTTCTCATATGGTTGAGGCAATTGCTCGTGATTTAAATCACGGAACAATTCGACCATCGGAGTTGCCATTCCTTTTGGTAGGCATGGATAGCCCGAGCACATCCTTTTCCTCGTACAAGAATGCGTCTAAAGCATTCGTTGCGCCGTCTGAGAATATGGCTGCGGCCAAGCAACAAAGCGCCTCGCAACCAAATAGCTTGATCCATTCTGTCGAGCTTGGCCATACATTGGCTCATCGACAGGCGCTAGCCCATACCTTGTAGTATAGTAATTAACTAACTACTCCCCAGCCCCATCCAGCACTTCTTTCACCTTGCCCGCGAGTTGCTTCAAGGTGAAGGGCTTGGGCAGGAAGTTGAATTCCTTATCCGCGCCGAACGTATCCACGAATGCATCCTCTGCATAACCTGAAATAAACACGACTTTGGTGGTCGTCATCCGTGCGGCGTGCGTCTCATAAAGCGTGGCAATCATTTTGGGGCCGTTGATACCAGGCATCATCACGTCGCTGATGATAAGGTCGATATGGCCCGTATGTTCATTGAACACCTCGATGGCATTTTCGCCCGAATCGGCCTCTAGCACTTCGTAGCCTTTGTTGCGTAGGGCGCGGGCGGCGAAAATGCGCACAGGCGTTTCATCTTCAACCAGCATAATGGTGGCGCGACCCGTAAGGTCACCGCTCGATTTTTCATCATGCGTTTCGGTGTGGGCAGCAGTTTTCTGTTCGGCCTCGAACCGTTTGAAGTAGAGGTGAAAGCTCGTGCCCACATTCGGCTGCGTTTTAACAAAAATATAGCCGCCTGATTGCTTGATGATGCCGTAGCAGGTGGATAAGCCAAGCCCAGTGCCCGAGCCAATTTCCTTGGTCGAGAAGAACGGCTCGAAGATATTGCTGACAATTTCGGGTGGAATGCCTGTGCCACTATCGATGACTTCCACCAATACATAATCATCGGCGACAATCACGTCTTCCTCAGTTGGTGCAATCAGTTCGGGGTCGAGTGCATCGGGCGAATCAATCCGCACATTGCTGGTTCGAATGGTCAGCGTACCGCCGTCTTTCATGGCGTCACGCGCGTTCACCGCAAGGTTGATGATAACTTGCTCCAATTGCCCTTGGTCGGCCTTCACCATGCCAAGGTCGCGTCCATGCTGCATGTGCATCTGTATATTTTCGCCAATCAAACGGCGGATGAGGTTGCTCAGCTCGGCCAGCACTTCGGTTAAATCAACCGTTTTGGGTTGCAGTGTTTGGCGGCGGCTGAAGGCAAGGAGTTGGCGCACAAGGTTCGCTGCACGGTTCGCATTTTGCTTAATTTGCATGATATCGGCAAAGCTTGGGTCGCCCGCGGGGTGGCGCATCAGCAGCAAATCCGAAAAGCCAATCATGGCGGTCAGCAGGTTATTAAAATCATGCGCTACACCGCCCGCTAGCTGCCCGACTGCTTGCATTTTCTGGCTGTGCGAAAAGCGCAGCTCAAGGTTCTTTTGTTCGGTTTGGTCGATTAAGTGCAGCACAGGGACGGGCGCATGTCCGTTGTCTGGTGTCATGAGTTTGAAATACGTGTATGCCACCACGACAGAACCATCGGGCAGCCGTAGGGTGAGCGATACAGGCTCAACACTCTCATTCGCAAGCATACGCCGCAATGCATCGGTGTAGCGTGGGCGGTCTTCGGGGTCGATGAACTCTGCCAGCCTTACTTGGCGGTCGGCAGGCAAAGAATGTTTGGTGAGTGCCAGAAAGCAGCTATTGGCCTCCACAATATGGCCACTATGGTCGAGCCGCAAAATGGCAATGGGCGAAAGTTCGATGAAGCAGTTGATGCTTAAGCCGGTGGGGCGCGCTTGGCTAAATCCGAAGGGGGATGTGTTGGTTCCGGGCATGGCCTAGCTTGAGTGGACAGCAAGTGTACCTGTTGCACCCATGGCTTTGCCATTAGCATCGCGTAATATTGTTTGCTGTAACGTGCCGTTGATGCGCTTACCATTTTTATGAATCAGCTCCACCGCGCCTACATGCTCGCTTAGCGTATATTCCTCGGTAATGAGCGTCTGACCCATCAAGAAAATGAGGTGGTGCAGGCTAAGTTTCGACTCAACAATTTCGCCGGCTTCATAGCCAAGTGCGCGGTCGAAGGCGGGGTTCGCATACTCAATGCGGCCAAAGGCGTCGGTCGTGAAATGGGGGATGCTGGTAGTGGTCAGCAGATGCTCGATTTTATCGACCGAGGTAAGGGATAAGCCATCGGGCAGCATTTGCAGCCCCGTGCGCTTGCCCAAGAATTCGCGGCAGCGGATGACACTAAAGCCGCTTGGACGCGCCATTGGTTGAACGGTGAGGATATATTCTTTTGGTGCCTCATAGGGCGCGATAATCGGAAAAACGATACGTTCTCCCGTGCAATTATGGATGGCGCCGATAATGCGCTCGCGGTCTGCTTTACGCACCAACCCTTGCTCGAAGATGCTATCCAGTGCTTGCGATTGGGAATAATCGAACTGTGGGAAAATGGCGTCGATACCTTCGCTGGCGTGGACAATGCGCGCATCGCGGCGAACAATAAGCCCAAAACCTGGGCCAACGCCAAAACCCTGCGCCAGCAACATGTTCTGGTATTCGTTCGACATCAGCAAATCGAGGATGATTTGATTATGGAAGGTTACAAAGACGCCCAGCAGCGCAATAAGCAAGATGGCTAGAATGGGAATATAGGGCGCAACAGTACCCGATAGTGGCGTGTAGGCGGCAACCAGTACCAACAAAACGGCCATACTAAATGCAAGCATAACCTTAGTGATTTGGCTGCGGCGCTCGCGCGGCACGAAATCAAGCTGGTCTGGTCTCAGGGCATCTAGTTCATGAAAACGCATCAACAAATCCTCAGCATGGTTTCCCAAAGTCTATCAAAATGGGGGTGCTTGGCAACAGGTTTAGTCAGCAGTACACAAGCTATTCTCATGGTGCGATGCAAGCGCTACATTTTCAGTGTTGGGCCTTTGCCGCCTTTACCTTTGCCTTTTGGCTCCTTTGGCGTTTTGCCTTTCAGACGGTAGACGTAGCCGATGATTTTCGCGACCGCTTGGTAATGCTCGAGCGGAATTTCATCATCAATCTCGGTGGTATCGTAAAGCACGCGGGCGAGGGGTGGGTTGCGGATGATAGGGATTTTATGTTCGCCGGCTTTTTCGCGGATGCGGGCCGCCACTTCATCTGCTCCCTTAGCTAGAACCACAGGTGCTTTCATGGTGACGGAATCATATTTCAGTGCCACCGCAAAGTGGGTGGGGTTGGTGATGATGACATCGGCTTTTGGCACATTGGCCATCATGCGTTTTTTAGCACGCTCGCGGCGGATTTGCTTCAGCTTGCCCTTCACATGGGGGTCGCCTTCTTGCTGCTTATATTCCTGCTTCAAATCATACTTACTCATCCGCAGTTGCTTCATGATAACAGCGCGCTGGTACAGGTAATCGATGATGGAGAGTAGAAAGAGGAAGATGCATACACTGATTAGTATTTTTCCCGCAATGGTCGAAGCGAAATGCATCATGCTGAGATGATCCGTTGCACGCATGAGTGCGGGCAGTTCATCCTGATAGGGAAGCCAGACGCCAACACAAATAGCGCCGATAACGATGATTTTGAGAAGGTTCTTTGCAAATTCTATCACGGCTTTCATACCAAAAAGCCGCCCCATGCCCGCGAGGGGAGAAATCTTGCTGAATTTGGGTTTGATTTGCTCGGATGAGAACACCCATTTGCGCTGGACAATGGCGGGTGCAAGGGCGGTTACAAAGGTGAGCAGAAATGTCAGCAGTAACAGCATAATCATGCCCGTGGCGACATTATACATCAGACTGTTTACGCCGCCTGCGCTCATCTCGAATTCATCGGGCGATGTGATGAAGGGCTTTAAAAATTCCAGCGTGTCGCGCCCGACTTTGGGGCCAAGGGTAATCGCAAAGAAGGCGAAACCGAGCATCATAAAAAAATGATTCAGCTCGCGTGTCGAGGCTATCTGCCCCTTCTTTCGTGCGTCCTCGAGTTTTTTCTGCGAGGGTTCTTCAGTCTTGGCGGAATCGTCTTCGGATTCTTCAGACATCAGATTGTCCCCGCAAATAGCATGATATGCTCGCGCAAGAAATCTATGAAGGTTTCAATCATCAGCGGGATAATAGCCATGAGCAGCAAAAATGCGATGATGATCTGGGGCGGCATCATCACGAAGAACACTTGGAAGTTGGGCATTAGCCGCGCCATTAGGCCGCCCATGAGGTAGAAGATAAGCGAGAACACAATATGCGGTGCCGCGAGCATGATGCCCAGCGTGAAACTATCGGCCAGCAGCCGCACATGGTATTTCATCATGTCTTCGATCATGGGGTAGCTGCCCGCGATAAACACATTGTAGCTCTCGACCACGGCGGCCAGCATATAATGATGCAAGTTCAGCGCAAAAATTACCGTCATCGCCACTATCGTTACAAAGTTGCTTATCACCGCCGTTTGTGCGCCCGTTACAGGGTCAAAAATCGAAGAAACCGCGAGTGAGGATTGGAACGCAATCATGGTACCTGCCACATGCAGCGCCGATAAAATGGTACGCGCCACCATGCCGATAAACGCGCCGACCAGCACCTCCGACATCAGCAATAAAGCAAGTGTCATGCGGCTTTCAGGCAGTGCGGGCATTTTTTCAGCGAGTAGGGGGGTGAGCATCGCGCTCATACCCACGGCCAGTAAAAGCCGAAACCGCGACGAGACATGGCTATCGCCAAAGGCAGGGATAACCATGAGTGCCGAGCCCACGCGGCAGAAAATAAACAGGAAGGCGCTGAGTTGCGAGATAAGGAAATATTCGAGCAGGTTCAGCGTCATGGCGCGCGCCTCAATCGATCGTCGCGATGCGTTCGAATAGTTTTTGTCCGTAATGTTCGAGTGATTGCAGCATGAATGGTAGCGCTAGCACCATCACCAACAGCATCGCCACCATTTTTGGAACAAAGGTGAGGGTGGTTTCCTGAATTTGGGTGAGGGCTTGCACCAGCGAAATGGCCAAGCCGACAAACAGCGCCGTCAGCACCATGGGCGCGCTGACTAGCAGCAGCACCCAAACCCCTTCGCGAGCTAAATCGATAATTTCAACGGATTCCATGGGGCGCTCTTGAATAGAATAGAGGTGGCTACGCGGTGTAACTAAGCACTACCCGCAATCCACATCCACTTAAATCGGCATTTTGATGATTTCTTGGTAGGCGTTGATCACGCGATCACGAATCGCAACCACCGTATTCAGTGCCGTTTCAGCTTCAGAAACAGCCGTTACCACATCGGTCAAATCCGCCTTGCCTGAAAGGGCCTTGGTTGCCATCTGTTCACTTTTATATCCCGAGGCAGCAGCGCCTTGCAGTGCTTGGCCGACCAAATCGATAAAACTTCCGCCACGTGCGTTTTGGGTTTCCTCGGCGGCACTACCCGCGCTGGTTTTAGTGAGGATATGTTGCGCCACGCGCATCGCATCTTGGTAGGCACCGGCTGCCTGCATAAAATTCACGTTTGACATTCCACTCTCCTGAATTTTTTATTATTTATTAGTTAATTATCTTAGTAAGTTAATAGTTTGGGTTAACATCGATTTCGAGGATTCAATCACGTTCAAGTTGGCCTCATAGCTACGGCGTGCCTCGCGCATATCCATCATCTCGCTCAACGGGTTAACGTTTGGGTAGAGCACATAGCCTTGGTCATCGGCCTGTGGGTGGGCGGGTTCGTATTTCTTCATGAATTCCGATTTATCGGTGCTCACTTTTTTGGTGGCGACCATCTGCGCGCCCGTTTCCTTATCCAGCGCATTTTTGAAGCTGATGGTTTTGCGGCGATAGGGGGCTTGGCCATCACGCGTGCCGACGGATTCAGCGTTGGCGATGTTCTGCGAAACCACCTTCAGGCGGTCTTGCTGAACTTTAAGGCCCGAGGAAGAAATATGAATGGTATCAATCAAATCCATGGGTCACCTATTGGTTCGAGCCAGCGGCTTTACGATAAAGCCCTGTGAATTTACGCATGAGGGTGCTGGAAAGCTGGTACTGCGCGCCAGTATCCGAGATTTTTCCCATTTGATCCTCGAGCACCACATTGTTTTCGGTCGGTGTGGTTTCAAAGGTGTTGCGATCTTTCTCGGATTTAAAGACATTGCTGCCCGCAACCAGCGTACCGTTCAAGTGTGCGGGCGAGGTGGCGGCCATTTCAAGCTGGCTGTTGGTGCTCATGGCTAATTTTTTGAAATCAAGCTTCTTTAGCTCGCGCGCCTTATAGCCTGGTGTATCTATATTCGAGATGTTTTGAGCAAGCACCTTCTGGCGCTGGGTCATATATTTCATATGACCTTTCATCATGGTATTCAGGGCTGGTTCCTTCAAATCCATCGGTCGCTCCGTTCTAGGCTCTCGCATATTATTAACGCATGGGTCTAATGCCCACTGCGTTACCCTATGCAAGGGTAATGCCATGATAGAATAGGTAGCTTGCCGAGTCTCTTGCCCGAGGGATCATTTGGTGTCACCCCGTGTATATATGTAATATAGGCAATAATTACCCATATTGCAAATAAATAATGGCCTAGCGTGCATTTTTTTACTATGCTAGGGAGTAATCACCAGTAAGGTCACAGCCATCCAGTAGGTCATTATGCTGTTTTTATCGCGCAAAATCGGTGAATCCATTGTTATCAACAACTCCATCGAGCTCACCGTTATCGAGGTGCGCGGTAAGACCGTCAAACTAGGGTTCGATTTCCCGCCCGATGCGACGGTGCTTCGCAAAGAGATTTACGAGAAAATCATGGCCGAGAACATGGCCGCTGCCGCGGGCGATGTCGATTTTAACGAGGCCGATTTCGACCTGTCGCATCTGGATGCCGCCGTGCCACCCATCGAGAAGAAATAATGACGGACAACGAGCATATCGCCGATTACCGTGAGCGCGACGAACGCGAGAAGCAGCCCGCTGCCATTACCAAAGCGGTGGCGATTGAATACGAGCGCGGCGGCGATGAAGCCCCCATCGTTACGGCCAGCGGCAAGGGCGCGATTGCGGAGCAAATTCTCGCCATCGCGTTCGAGCGTGGCATCAAGGTGCGCCAAGATGCGGAGCTGGTGGATATTCTCTCGATGGTCGATGTCGATTCGCCCATTCCGCTTGAGGCATTCACGGCCGTTGCCGAAATTCTGGCCTTTGTCTACAAGGCGAACGATGCCAAGAAACCCCGTCCACCTCAGTATAAGGAGTCGCGATGAGCTTACCCGATCTCGATCCATCCCGTTCGGCGGAAGTGTTGTTCGGTGATATCCTCGCTTATGTCGATGCGGCGGATGCGATGCTCGTCAAGCGTGAGCCGTTGCTGCTCGCGGGGCTTGATACCGCTGTTGAAGCGCTCTGTAAGCGGGTGATGGAACTCAATCCTGTTCAAAGCAAAGAATATACGCCTGAGCTGGAGCATTTAATGCAGCGCATCACCCAGTTGCAAACCAACATGGTGGCGATGCAGGAAGAAATTGCGACCACGCTGCAATCCGTTGGGGTGCAGAAAAAGGCAAATGCTGCCTATAACAAACCTAAGTCGGGGGCGTAATGGATGTCAGCGAATATAGCCGCTTTTTCTTGGCGCTGGCGGGGGTCATCTCCCTCATTTGGCTGATTGCCTATGGGCTGAAGCGCACGGGGATGGATAAGCGCCTACGCGGTGTTAGTGGCCAGCATGGGCGGCTTGGGGTGGTTGATGTGCTGTATCTCGACCCTAAGCGCAAACTAACGCTGGTGCGCGCCGATGACCGCGAGTATCTCCTTTTTATAAGTGGCGAAAACGCCCAACTGATCGATAGCATGGAAGCGAAAAAGCATGAAGCAAGCGCATAGATTTTTGTTATTGGCTACGGCGCTGCTGCTTCCACTGGCAGCTCATGCGCAATCGCTGAACCTCGATATGGGCGGTGGCGATGGGTCGGCCACCGCACGCGTCATCCAGATGGTGCTGCTGCTCACCATCCTCAGCCTCGCGCCGTCGATCCTCATGATGGTGACATCTTTCATGCGGATTATGATTGTACTCAGCTTCGTGCGTACGGCACTGGGCACGCAAAATACCCCGCCCAACCAAGTGCTGGTGGCACTGGCCTTGTTCCTCACATTGTTTATCATGACCCCCGTGATGCAAAAATCCTACGATGATGGCATCAAACCGATGATTGAAGAGAAGATAGATGAGGGCGAGGGGCTCAAGCGCGCCGCGCAACCTTTCCATGATTTCATGATGCACCATGTGAAGGAAAAAGACCTACAGCTTTTTGTTGATATGAGCAAAACCAAGGTCGAGAAGCCCGAGGATGTGCCCTACCAAGTGCTCATCCCATCCTTCATGATAAGCGAGTTGAAGCGCGCGTTCGAGATTGGCTTTCTCATCTTCATCCCGTTCCTCATCATCGATATGGTGGTAGCGTCGGTACTGATGTCGATGGGTATGGCCATGTTGCCGCCGATTGTCATTTCGCTGCCGTTCAAAATCATTTTCTTTGTGGTCGTCGATGGCTGGTACATGCTCGCAGGCAGCCTCGTTCGTTCGTTCGGGGTCACCTAATGCCGTGGGTCATGCAAATGCTGGGCTGTGCGGTGACACTCATTGGCATCGCGTTTGTGGTGTGGGTGGGCTTCTGGTTTTTCCTCGTACTGATTGCCGTGGGCGCATTGCTGGCAAGCTGGCAACATATCCGCCGCTATTTGGTGGAGAAGGGCATCCTTAACCCCATTGCAGGGGTGCCAAACGGCGTGATTATCGAGGAAGAAAGAACAACCACCACCATCATCGAAGGTGATTATAAGCGGGTGGATGAGGTTGAAAAAGAGTAGGGCGGCGGCGCTACTTCACGGCCTCGCTAAGTTTTCCTGCGGCAATCTTCGCTTTGAACGTATCGAGGAAACTTTCCGTGTTACTGATTTGCTGGGCAACGAGTGCAAAATCCTCGGGGTCGAGTGGGGTCGTATCGTTGGTGATGTACTCAAAGATTTGCTTCGAGGCGGTGTCAGGAATCAGCGCGGTGTAATAATCGCGCAAGTAGCGCAGCTGCACATAATCGCTCTCAAACGTATAGGCCAGTGCCAGTTTCAGCAACACTTCGGTTTCCTGATTGGTCAGCGGTTCCGTCAGGTTACTGCGGCTGGTGAGAATATCCTCCGCACGGTTGGCGATGTTTGGCCAATCCTGCATCGCCCATAAAATATCGAGCCGCAAAAGCGCGCCTGCCGCCGTGCTATCGTTATAAATCACGCTGAGCGCTTCCTCGTTCTTACCGATCTTGTTCAGCGCCAGTGCCGTCAGTTGCTGGCGCTGAATTTGTAACCCCACCTCGTTACTGCCGAAATTAGTCACCTCAAGCACGGTTAGCGCTTCTTGCGGTTGGCGGTTGAGCAAATACAGCAGTGCCAACCGTGCACCAATGCGCGAGCGTGTCTCACCTGTGGAGCGAAATTTCACTTGATGTTCGAGCAGTTGTGTCGCGCGGCTGAGTAGGTCGATCGCTGCCAAACGGTTGGCGAGGCCCTGCACAATTTGGTCGCCCTTTTCGCCCAGCGGCGTCAGCTCACGGAATTCATAGAACAGCGACAATGCCTTCAGCGGTGGCATATCGGCGCCAAGCTCGGTCGAGAAAAGTTCCTCGAACAAGCTGGTCATGGCACCTGCATTGCTGAGTGTTTCTGGGTCAGTTGGAAAAGCGTCCATCAAGGCTTTGCGCGCCCGCAGCACTTCGTCGTAACGGTTGTTTTGGGTATAAATACCAATGAGGTCCTGCAGAATGGCGCGTTCCACCGCATCGCCACGCCATGCCATGCGGATATGCTCTAGCACCTCGGTCGCGACTTCAGGTGTAATGCTGCCTTGGGCGAGTTGCAGCTTGGCCAGCGCTAGGCGTGCCAGTGACGATATGCGGCGGTTCTCGGTTTGGTTCGCCACACGCTCATAAATTTCCAGTGCTTGCGTCATTTCACCTTTTTTCTCGGCGACGACGCCCAGTGCATACTCAGCTTCCTGCGTTAAGGGGCCAATGATGTTATCGCGCAGCAAGGTATCAAATACAGCGAGGGCTTTTTCTTGCTCACCATTTTCGATGTAGGCCTCGGCGGCGATAGCGGCCAACCGCTGACGAATTGCAGGCGGGTAGTAGCGAATGTAGGGTTTGTTATACTTTAGAAACTGGAAAATAGCCTCAGGCGTTGCGACACTTGCAGGGTCCACGGGGGCGTTGGGTATATTGTTGGCGCTATCGTTGGTAGGGCTTGGAGCGGCAGGGCCAATGGTCGAACTAGCAGCAGTTTCAAGCGATTTTTCAATCGTCTGCGCCACGCTTAACTGCGCGGTGAACAAGCTGGTGACCTGCTTCCATAGCATCGCTTCATCGGAATCGAGCAGCTCGGGTGCAGCGATCTCGCGGGCGGCATCGTCCATATGGTTGTGCATCACATAGGCAGCGGTGCGGAGCAGGGCGAGCTTGTTGGCGACATAATATTCAGGGAAATCCGATTTGATGACATCTAGATAGCCGCCTGCTTCGGCGCCCATGCCTTGTATCATGTAAAGTTTTACCATCTCCATCAGGCTATCGGCTTTGGTGGCCTTAGTGCTAGCCGCCACGGCACGCAGGCGGTCCATTTGTGTTTCGATAAATTTATCCTTGGGCACAAACCATTGGTCGTAAGGAATCGCCACGCCCGTGGCATTGCTCGTCACCACGACAGGGGTCGTACCTGCCACTTGCGGCAAGGCTTCAGAAACAGCTAGGCCGCTTGCGCTGCTAATGATGATACCCGAGCGTGTTTGCGAGGTGGCTAAATCTGCCAATCGGTTCACCATCACAATTCCTTGGGGGTTTGACAAAATATCGAAGCCTGCAAAACTTCTGCCTTTGCTTACCCCTCGACGATTTTCGTACGAGGGAATAATAACAAACGCATCGCCGGCATTGGGGTCAAAGAAGCGTAATTCTGGTGCTACATCAAACACACCAAGCACCATACGCGTATTGCCCTCCAAGCTGTCTGCGGCGATGGTCGTATCCATCGAAGGTTCGGTGGCGTTTTTCGTTAGTGCCACATTCCAGCCATAGCCACCCTCGATTTGCGTGGGTTCTGCATTGATGCTGCCATCGGTGATCAGGCGCAGCACGCTGTTGCCTTTGTAGGGGTACTGAATCACGTTCACGACATGTTTGGGTAGAACGGTCCGCAACAACGCTACATTGAGGTCTTGCGGGCGCGAAAAAATAATCCAAATCTCATTCGCGCGCTTGAAGGTTGCGGCGGCCGTGCGCTCCTTCCACGGAAAGTTAATCACGGTTTCGCCATTAATGTTACGTACGCCGACCACAAAGGGTATCGAGGTATCCTCAGCTTTTGCCACGGCTGGTGGTGCCTCTTCTTCAGGGGCAGGCGTTACAGTTTCCAGCGCTGCCACTTCTTGCTCTGGCTCAGCCACTTTTGCGGCGGGGGCTGGTTCGGCAGGGGCTTCTTTGGTGGTTAACATTTCCGCTTCCGCAGGGGCGGGTTTTTCAGGGGCGGGTTTTTCAGGGGTCGCAGCAGCAGGCTTAGCTTCAGGCTGCTCAGGTTTTTTGGTCGATAGCATCGTATTATCGGCGACCACAGCCTCAGGCGTGCGCGCAGGTTTTTTCTCGGTTTTCTTGGTGGTGAGGATATTTTTTTCCGGTGCTTGTTTGCCTGCCGTTTTGGTTTCTGCCTCTGGCGCTTTCACTTTCACAGGTGTTGGATCGCCCATTAAATCGATGCCCACCTTATTACCACTCACAAATTGCCGCAGGCGGTAGGGTTTGTTGAGGGTGAGGGTCAGGGTGCGCTTATCCTCGGAGAGTTTTGCGTCAGCCACATAGCCAGGTAATTTAGCGTGAATCGCATCGGGTGATAGGGTGAAAGGGTTGCTGAAGGTAAGGGTTGCAGTTGTTCCATCGCTGCTGGTTTTGAGGCGGGTCGCCTGCTCGAATGGAAAAATAACGCGGCCAAAGCCGTTACGCTTGGTGGCGTCGATGGTGGCGGCATAGGCGGAGAACGCCATCAAACAAGCAATGGCGAGGTATCCGCCCACGCGGGATGTGTGGCGTAGTGAGGTCATAGCATTTTTCCGATGCCATCTTCTAAGCAATCTCAGGCGATTGCAACCGCGCTGTCGCGGTTATACAGGGGGATTTTTGTAAGACGAAGAATGCCTAGTTCGACGAGAACAATTTATCGACATCATCTTGGCTTGGCTTATCCTTACCAAGCTGCGGGCCATTGAGCAAATCCTCGTCAGGGCGGCGGTGGCCAGTGTCGATATCAGTGACTTTAATAATCTCTGGAATCTCACCGCCCAGCAGTTTCACCAAACGCCCCACGCGCAGCTCAATTTGTTCCAGCGTGCTCATCACTTTTTGAATACGCTGGCCGGTGATGTCCTGAAAGCTGCAAGCCTCCAGAATCCCCACGGCTTCATCGCTTAATTTGGCACCAACGGCCGCATCCGCGAGTCCACCTGCAATGACGATAATCGCATCGGCGCGATCCATGATCGAGTTGGTGGCTTCTTCGGTGTGACGCACCACTTCCGTTAGTTCTAGCGCCGCGTTCGAAAGATTCTTTTCATTTCCAGTTTGTTCGGCTGGTAGAGAAATCGCGATAATTTCGAGTTTGGCCTCGGCAATATATTGCGCGATTTTTTTAATTTCGGTCTCTAGCTGTTCAACCGTCAGTTTGCTGGTCATGTGTATCCCCTAGAATGGGCCGAAAACGGCTTCGAGTTTTTGTTTCAAGGTTTGCCCATTGAAGGGTTTCACAATGTAATTGCTGACGCCCGCCTGCTTGGCGGCGATGATATTTTCGGTTTTGCTTTCGGCGGTCACCATCACGAAGGGCAGCTTTTTGGTGGCTTCGTTAGTGCGCACGAGCTTCAAAAACTCATAGCCCGACATCGGCTCCATGTTCCAATCCGAAACAATGAGGCCGTACGGCTTGGTTTGCACCATCTGCCATGCCATAGTGCCGTCCGTGGCTTCATCGATATTATTGAAGCCAAGCTGGTTAAGAAGCCCGCGCACAATGCGAAGCATGGTTTTATAATCATCCACAATCAGGATGGGCATTGCTTTATTAATTGCCATAGTCAATTTCCTGAAATTAAACGTTAGTGAACAAACGAGGTACCCTTATGAATTGGCACGAAGTTCGAAATATTGCAATCGCGCTCGAGGAACATCACCCAACCGCGGATAATGTTAACCTTCGCTTCACCGACTTGCGTGACTGGATTTTAGCGCTGCCAGACTTTGAGGGCGACCCCAATGGCTGTAACGAAAAAATCCTCGAAGCCATTCAAATGGCTTGGCTAGATGAGCGCGATTAGCAACGAATCTCTCTCGATACTTCATGCTATTCTAGCTATTGGTATACACACGAATGGTTTAAGAAATCGTAAACGCCCTTTCATGAAATACACCGCATTATGAGCCAAACGATACCGCTTCTAAGCCTCGCTGATACGCAAAAATTCGCGGAAAACCTAGCCGCACGCCTAAGTTGTGGCGATGTGGTCACACTTGCAGGCGATTTGGGGGCGGGTAAAACCACCTTCGCCCAGTTCCTTATCCAAGCCCTCAGCCCGCAACCTGTCGAGGTCACCAGCCCCACCTTCACCATCCTCCAAACCTACCAAGTAACACTCGCGGGTGGCGCCACGTGCGAGCTCTATCACTACGATCTTTACCGCATCGAGCACCCATCTGCGCTCCTCGAGCTGGGGATCGAGGATGCGCTGTCGCAGGTCGCGCTCATCGAGTGGCCCGAGCGTTTGGGCGAGTCGCGCCTGCCCATCGCACTTGCACTTTCCTTCACACTCGCGGATGATGGCGCGCGGAGCGTCACTGTTCAGGGTGACCCCAAGCGTTGGAGCGATATAGCATTATGACCGCACTACCCAAAACACGACCCGAACGCGGCGACGCGATGGATGAATTTTTAGGCCGCATTGGCTGGCAAGGCGCTGTGCGCCGCATGCTGGCGGGCGATGCCTCCTTCCGGCGCTACGAGCGCGTGCATCTGGGCAACTCCATCGCCGTGCTGATGGATGCCCCGCCACCGTGGGAAGATGTGCGTCCGTTCATCGCTGTCACCGATGTATTGGCGCGCTGCGGCGTCACCGTGCCCAACATTTTAGCCGCGGACGAGGAGCAGGGCTTTCTACTGCTCGAAGATTTAGGCGATTTATCCTTCACCCGTCTGCTGCGCGCCGAGCCACCGCGCGAGCGCGAGCTTTACCTTGCCGCCACGGATGCGCTTACCTCCATCCATGCCGCCAGTGTGGCCAACACCGAGGCGCTTGCCCGCGCCATCCCGCCTTATGATATGGCTGTTTATTTGCGCGAAGCGGGCTTGTTCGCCGAATGGTTCCTGCCGCAAATCCACGGGCTAGCGCGGGCGAGGGAGCTGCGCGAGGAATATTTAGACATTTGGAAAAAAATTCTCACCACCACCGCACCCAAGCAAAGCTGCATTGTCCATCGTGATTACCACGCCGATAATCTCTTTTGGCTTAGCGAGCGTGAAGGCCACCGCGCCGTAGGCATGATCGATTATCAGGATGCGCTATGGGGCGACCCAGCCTATGATTTAGCCTCACTGCTGGAGGATGCGCGCCGCGATGTGGCCGATACGACGGTGGCGGATTGTTTCGCGCGCTATGTGACGGCGATTGGTGAGGATGCCCATGCCTTCGCCGCGCGCTATTCTGTCATCGCCGCGCAGCGCAACGCCAAAATCATCGGCATTTTTGCGCGCCTGTGCGTGCGCGATGGCAAGGCGCATTACCTCGACTATTTGCCGCGCGTGTGGGGGCATTTCACGAACGATATTTCCCACCCGCTGCTCGCCCCCCTCAAAGCCTTTGTCGATGCTAATGTGCCGATGGAATGGCGCGGCGTGTTCAACGCCAACCTCGATATTGGCGGTATCACCCCATGAAGCTGACCCACGCTATCATCCTCTCTGCTGGCCTTGGCACGCGCATGCGCCCGCTGACCAACACCATGCCCAAGCCACTCATCCCCGTGCGCGGGGTACCGCTGATTGATTGGTGCTTAAACTGGCTGAGCGATGCGGATATTTCGGATGTTGTCATCAACACCTCCTATCTCGCCCAGCAGCTTGAGGATTATTTGCGCCCTCGGGCCACCCCGCGCATCCGCTTCTCGCGTGAGGAGCCAGCACCGCTCGAAACTGGCGGCGGCATTGCCAAAGCGCTGCCGATGCTGGGTGACGAGCCTTTCCTCGCCATGAATAGCGATGCTATTTTTCCCGCGCAAACGCCGCACCCCATCAACCAACTGAAAGACGCATGGAGTGACGATCTCGATTTCCTTATGCTGCTCGTCCCTAAAGCCAATGCGGTGGGCTGGGAAGGAAAAGGGGACTTTGTGGTGAATGATGAGGGGCGCATTCGCCGGCCGAATGAGGGGGAAGATGCGCCCTATATTTTCACGGGTGTTGAGATCATTCACCCGCGCGTGTTTGTGGGCTGCCCCGAGGGCGCATTTTCGCTCTCCAAACTCTGGAACGCGTCGCTAGCCGACGACGGTACCTTCACCCGCATCCGCGCGGTCATCCACCACGGTGCGTGGCTGAATGTCGGCGATTTAGCGGGCCTTAAGCAAGCCGAAGCTTACTGAGGCAACGCCGCTGCAGGCATCCGCATATAAGCTGGCGTGGCTGTCGTATTTGGCATCGTCGGAACAAGAAGCCCTGCGGGAAGTCCAGTGCTTTGGCCTGTCGTTACGGGAATCGGATACTGAAGCAATGCACCGGGTGAGTAAGTCTGCCCGTTGGCAAAGTCAGTCAGCATCACACCCGTAGCTGAAATACGTTGGCCACCATTCGGCATTCGTATGGTTCCAGCAGATGGATTGATTACCGCATTCTGACCCAACATCAGCGAGGTTCCATCACGCAGTCTTAAGGTGCCACCTTCATCGAGTGTGACGGAAGGGCCTCCATTTCCAAAAAACAAAGTAATACGTTCTTGGGAATATAAGCGTGTGCCTGCGACGGAACGGGCCATAGCAGTAGGTACAATAGGCCTTACTGCTGCGCTTGTTTCAATCACAGGATCCAAGACGGCGGTACTGCCTTCAGGGAAATTGATGTTTGGACGGTCCAGCACACCATAGAGGATTTGCTGTGCAGTCGAGTTTGGCCCTCTACAGGCGGCTGTTGTCGTCGGTAACGTGACAAGATTGCACGCAAGAGGCGGCGCGGTAGTACAACTGCTGGCACTCACTTGGAATGGCTGTAGCGCTGGGCTGACAACAATACCAAGGCATGAGCTGTTCCCGATGGGGGCTCCATTCGGGCATCGAGCCGTACCATTGGGGACACCCGCACTCTGTGGGCAAGTACATGCAGGGCAAACACCAGTTGCCAGCGGCACGCCAGTGGTGGTTCTGGGGCCACTATAGGTTTCAGGCGGTGTTGGTTGAGGGCAAACACCTACCCAATTATCCACCACACTCGCTGGGGGAACAGGCCTGTTTGTTGAGTCATCAATACAGACCTTGTTGGGGGCATCAAGCGTCGCTCCCGCAGGGCAAGTAATAATTGTATCGTTAAACGCGGTGGGTGAAACCGCGATATTTTCACAATCCGAATCCACCGCTGACTGAATGCGAATATCTTCCTGTGCATTAGTCGCACTAGCAGGAACTGCATAGGTGCCATCGACTGGGCATGGTGACTGAGGTGGAGCAGTGACTTCGCCTGTAGCAGGGTCGATTTCAAGCCTTAGGAATAATTCAGGCTGCGTCTCATCAAATTCAGGTATAAAGTTCGGATTCATCGTCTCCCGTGATTTTAGTCGAATCGAAAGAGCCCTAGAGTTTCCAGAAAAGGCAATGACTTGATTGACGGGAGGCGTGAGATCCATGGTTTTTACTGGATTGTATTCGCTGTCTGAACATAAATAGGAGGGCAGCATTATGTTTTGGGTTAGTACGAACCGCGAGCCATATCTCATATAGACTCTGACCCTAAACTCGTTGTTGCCCAAAACAGCAATTCTGTCTGCGCCTGTGTTTAAAACAATGTCGCCAGTCAAAACAGGCTGCATGGCGCCGCAAGGTGTCGGGAAACTACCGCCCCCAGCGATGGGCCGCTTGGTGCCATAGATACCTGTGGTGTCGGTTTCTGCTGGGCAGGCGTTGGTTGGGTCTAACCCAGGAGGTGTAGGTATGGGGGCAGGAGTCGCGTCTCTGGCAGCAAACGTACCGTTGAAAAAGGCAAGGCATGATCCCCTTAAATCTGCTCTAGGAGGCCATGAAAGGCTGATGCTGTTAGGCAGCGGAAAGGAGCAAGTTGATTGGATAACATTTCTGTTAACACTCGCTTGCGCGTTACGAGCACTTGGTGGCGATTCAGGCGAAGTAACCGTACCGTAGGAGAAGCCGCTAGCGCCGCTGGCCTTCACGCCGCTACCTTTACCCTCTTTAAAGCGCCATTTGGTTGGTGGATCGTAGGCACGACGCTGGCATTCCCGAACATCCCTAGGTGATGCCATAAAGGAATCTCGCTTTTCAATAATTTTCAAGTTATCGCACTCCGCCGGTGCTGGCTGGGCGAATGCAGGGGCTGCGAGGCACGTTGCCGCAGCAAGCATTAGAACAAGTAAACTACGGTGATAAATGTGATGCATAGGTTATTCCTCTCTAGCACATTTAATTGTTTCTAGTTTCTAGCACATTCGCTTGTATTCAGTCTGTCACACCCAGGGCGCTCATCGGTACGAATACGATAAAGCTCCAGATCATCCCATCCGCGTTGCTCGCATTGCGAGAGCTTCACTTCACCGCAGTGCGAAGCCGAGCCAATGCGTTCGTACTCTGCCGCCGCCGCGGTTGGTAAGTGGCCAGGTCTAAAGTAGTAGCGCGCTTTCATTTCGCCCCATGTATCTGTTGTTCCGCAGATATCTGGCCATTTTCCAGTATCTGGCTCAAGCACTTTGACGTAGCAGTTTCTGTCGTCCACACAGGTGGAGTTGTTCGGCAGTCGCACCTCGGTAACAAGGGCGAGTTTCGCTAGGCCAGGCTTAATGGCTGGCCCACGCGGGCCTTCAGGCAATAGAATAACGTCACCAGGTTCGGCTTCATCGAGGCCTGTGATGGTAGAGGCAATCATATCGCCGAAATTAGGAAACTGTACGTCTGGGTTTTCTGCCGCCATATAGCCGCGCCAAGAGTTTGGCCATGCCTGTTTTTGCAACTGCTTCAGGTAAACAACCGTGTTGGTGTTAGCAGGGCTGCCTGCAGCTTGGTATTCCTGAAGCGTCATGTAGGTGCAGTTTCTTACACGGCCACCCGGAGCCCGAGCACACCGGCTGATAATGGTGCGATCCCACTCGCCACCGGTCGCCATCAGAATCAGGTTCTCAGCGCTACCTGGCTTGAATACTTTCTCGTAGCGCGCAAGACATGTTAGCCCCACGTTGCGCGTCGTTCTGGCTTGGTAAAGTTTCAATTCTGTCCAGCTTGTCATTGGGTCAGGTGGGTAAACACTCAGACCACCAAAGTTGATAGGCAGTTTAGGTACACCGCTCCATCCCATGGTCTTGCATCGCTGATCGGTGTATCTTTCGGCTAGTGTCCGGTTGTTGGCATCCCTCAGTGGCACGGCGGCATTGGAAGCGACCGTCGCGGCGGCTTCGCGCCCAACGCCAACTATGGTTGTGTATTGTCCCGTCGTATCGTTTGGCGGCTGCATAGTGCCATCGGAATTGCGCGTTCTTTGCAGCGATTGACCCATATCCCATATTTTCATATAGGGCATGTGGTTGCCAAAATAATCATTGAAGGACAGCCCCTCCAAGGCACCATCGTTGTTCGGCGATTGCGCGTCTTTCAATACGAGATTATTGCCATTCGGATCGTTGGGATCGTTAGGGTTATGGTAGCGCATTTTTAGCTTGTTCAGCGGCACAAGTGGTGCACGTAAATCACGGCAGACATCCTGCATCGACCGGCCGCATCTAGCTCGGCGACTGAAGCCATTGAGGCCGCCCGGCGACCTGCGCATACGCAGGTCAGGTTCAATGTAATTATGGCTGCAAGGTGCCTGTTGTAGCACGCCCCTTATTCTGCTTACGCCGTCCACTCGGCCAAACAGTCCATAGCACTCCCAGCAGTCAAAATCTCTAGCAAATATGTAAGGCGCGTTTAGGCTAAAGCCCGTGATGCGGTAGCAAAACGAGGCCGGAGCAACGACAATCAATGGCCAACGACGTCTGCCACCCGTGGTGAACCTGCCCCTCCATTCTCGGCATACGGTATTGTAGAGCATACGCGTGTTGAGCGCTCTCTCATAAGCGCTGCGACGGAATTCCAGAACATCCACTTTCACTTCAAGGTCTCTTCTCCTTGCAGCAGGCGTTCCGGCTGGCGCTTGCTTAATGCCCGCGCAGTACGTGCTGCTGTTGAAGTAACTTTGGGTCATGTAGCGCGGACCAAGCAGCCGAAGCGCAGCCATTGTCGCAATCCCGCTGCCACCTGACAAATTAACAAGGTTCAAGGTATTGGTAGAGTAATCCCTATCATTAAACAGATAGTCCCAGCGCGGAGAATAAGGATGGGTAGGATCCAGAATCTCTTCGTAGGGAACCGCGCTTAGATTTGCTAGGGTAACGCTGTTACCGGCTGCCAGCTGAGGTGGTAGTGGTAGCGGATTTTCAATCACAATGCCTTGATTCAGGCCAGAGCAGGGAAGGTGTGGCTCGCGGTCGCAAGGGATATTCTCCGTAATACAGGGCACGCACCGTAGTAGGTTGGGTGTAGTTTTTCGGTAACCAGGCTCTTGCAGTGTTTTTCTCCACGCCAAGGCAAGGTATTCTGAGGGGCTGTATTCATTATTTTGTGGGCGCGTCATGCGCAGGGGCTGGCACTCACTTTCAAGGTCAATCGGTCTTGCCATGTTGCTTGCTGGGTTGAACGGGTCGGCATCCATGGTCAGCAGGCGCGAGCTTGCAGGATTTTCTTTTTGGAACGGCGATGCGGCGGTGTTGAGGATATATTGGTTGGTACAGTTATCAATCTGCAAGCGAATGAAGCGTGCCCATTCATCGTCATCAGCCAGTGGTTGGGGAGGCAAAAGCTGCGTGGTACAGGACGCTAGGCGCTTGGTTCCCGGTGCAGTATTGCCGAACATTTGGAAGGTGCGCGAGGCGTCGCCAGGCGTACCCGTTGTGTAGGGGCCAGCGTAGGGGGCGGTAACGTTTCTGCTGTCGCGGGGGTAAATATAAAGATATTTAGTATAATCCGACGAATAAGACGCTTTGGGCGTATCAATCATCGGCATAGGCTTTTTGGGGCAGGCAGGGCGTGTGCCCGTAACGGGGGCGGTGCCTGGCCCCGTGTCGACCACATTGGCTGAATCGCACGCAACTTCGGTGTTGCGGTAGCGCATATCGCAGTTCATGTTCGCGGGGGCAGCGCCCGAACCACCTTGTTCTCTACATACCTGTGCATAAGCTGCGGTTGCGAACCATGCAACAAGTGTGGCCGCTAAAGCTTGTCTAAGGATTAAATTCACGAACTGCCCACACCTAGCTTACTGTTTATGCGATTGTTATTTACAATAACATAACTGGCGCTAAGCTGCATCAAAATTGTTTGCATTTTATGGATTGGCCGCCCAATGAGCTCCGACGATAAAATCTTAGCTGAATCAATACGTAGCGGGAAGTATTTCGAGGACTCTCGGCAATGGTTTCGTGCCATGTATATTGGCCCTGTATCCGAGCGCACTTTCTTCTTAGTTATCGCAGTTTTATCAGGTTTGGTTGGCCTTACCTCTATTGCGGCATTGGTTTCGTTGATGCCGCTGAAGGAGACCAAGCCTGTGATGCTCTATATGGGCGATCGTGCTGACCAAACAACGACGATATTGAAATCGCTGAAATCCTCTGGCGCTAGGCTAAACCCAGCCATGATGGAATTTTACGTGACCCAATATGTACGGATGCGCGAGAGCTACTTCGTTTCCACCTATCTTTCCAATGCGCGCTTCGTGCGCCAGCAATCGAACGATGCAGTCTATGAATCGTATATCTCTAAAAATGATGTTTCAAATCCAGAGAGCCCTGCCGCACAGTTGGGGCAGTATGGTCAGCGTATTCCAACCATCAAATCAGTGGATGTGGATGATACGAAAGCCGAGGTTGATTTTGTCATCGAGCAAGCGGGAGTAGGGATAGAAAATAAAACGCGCTGGACGGCACGCATAGAATTCGTTTACACGGGTATGGAAGTTGGTGAACAGAAGAATGCCGAAACGGGTGTTCTCGAGTTAACGACAACAGACCCCAAATTTCAGGTTGTGAAGTATGAACTGGAACAAAAATAACACCATCACGGTAGCCTTGTTTTTGGGGCTATTGGTTTCAACCCAGCCAGCGTTAGCGCTGCAGTCCGCGCGTCCGATTGCGACCGATAGTCGCATACGCACCGTGCGCTACAGCACGAACGAGGTGTACCAATTCATTGGTCATTATGGCTATCAATCGGCCATCGAATTCGAGGCGAACGAGCAAATTCTTACCGTTTCGGTCGGTGATTCAACTGCGTGGATGGTGAATCCATCGGGGAATCGCCTTTTCCTTAAGCCCATTGAGCAAAATGCCCTGACCAACATGACGGTCATTACCGATAAGCGTTCTTACCTGTTCGAGCTTCATGCCGACGAAACAAAAGATATCCGCGACAAAGAGTTGGTATTCTCCTACCGCTTTGTCTATCCGCAGAGTGATTCATCTGCACTGGATTTCTCGGTTGCCGAGGCGCTTCCTGATATTGAGGGCGAGCCCGAGAAGTTCAATTTCAGCTACTCCATCCGCGGATCAAGCGTGATTGAACCTGTCCGCATTTTCGATGATGGCGAGTTCACCTATTTCGAATTCCGCGATAAAAACGCTGAAATTCCTGCATTCTTCCACGTAAGCGTTACGGGCGATGAGCAGTTGATCAACTTCCGCAAGCGTGGAAACTACATCGTGGTCGAACGCGTATCACCAAGGTTCACCTTGCGTCGCGGGGCGGATATCATTTGCGTCTACAACGAGAAGATGCCAATGCCGCCTACGCCGATTGCTGAGAAGCCTCTCTTGCAACGCGTACGTGAATACAGCCCATTCTAGTAGTTTTTGCTGGATTTTGACAAAAAACGCACTATATCACGCGTCAAATCCAAGGAGATTGCTATGTTTTCCAAACGCGTGACCATCGAGCAAGTAGAAGAGGGCACCGAGCTTGCCCCCAAATTCGATGCCGATGGCCTGATTGCTTGTGTCACCACAGCGGCAGGCAGCGGCGAGGTGCTGATGCTTGGCTACATGAACGCCGAAGCCCTCACCAAAACCATCGAAACGGGCGAGGCGCACTACTATAGCCGTAGCCGCAAGGTGCTGTGGCACAAGGGTGCCACGTCTGGCCTCGTGCAAAAAGTGATCGAAATGCGCATCGATGATGATCAGGATGCGGTATGGATCTCGGTTCAAATCCCTGGTGATGCCAGCTGCCACGTGGGTTATCGCTCGTGCTTCTACCGTGCGGTTCCTGTAGGGGCGAATGCGGCAAGCACACTCGAATTCCGTGAGTCGGAAAAGATGTTCGACCCCAAAAAAGTGTATGGGGACGCGCCAAACCCAACGATTCTCTAGCGTGGTCGCGAGAGGCATCACCATTCTCACCCACGACCCTCGCTGGAAGGGGATTGCGCCTACCATTAAGCGCGCGGTGGAAGCAGTGCTGGTGCAGCAGCGCGTCAAAAAATCCTCGGTCACGGTGGTGCTAAGTAACGACGTCGAGGTGCAAGCCCTCAACCATCAATATCGTCGCAAGAATAAACCCACCAATGTGCTCTCTTTTCCTGATGGAAGCATAGAAGGTGGGATTACGCAGTTGGGTGATTGCGTGTTGGCGTACGAGACGCTTGTGCGCGAAGCCGATGCGCAGAGTAAGCCGTTAAAGGCGCATCTGTCGCACCTTGCCATCCACGGCGTGCTGCACTTGCTGGGTCATGACCATGTGGCCGAAGATGAAGCCCACGCCATGGAATCGATCGAAATTTCAATCCTTAAGCGTATGGGTATTGCGAATCCCTACGAATCTGCGTAAAGTGTTGCCATGAATAATTCACCGCAAGCCGCCGAGGGCGATAGTAGACCCATTCCCGCCACCGAAGCGCCGTCGCGTTTAAGCAACGCAGTGCGTTGGTTCCGCGAGCAGTTAGGTACCCGCAACGAAGGCTCCCTCAAGGAAATGATTGAGGAGGCACTTGAGGATGTTGCGGGCGAAAGTACCGACATCAGCGCCGAGGAAAAATCGCTCCTCAAAAACCTTATCAATTTTGGCGAGCTTTCAGCCTACGACATCATGATCCCGCGCAGCGATATCATGGGCGTACATCGCGGTGTTTCGTTGGCGGAGTTGAAGCAGCACGTCATCACCATCGGCCACACCCGTGTTCCTGTGTATGACGAATCGCTCGATAGCATCGAAGGGTTCATCCATGTGAAGGATTTATTTCCGCACATTGTTTCGGGCGCGCCGTTCGATATTTCGCAAGTCATCCGTGAAATTCTCTTTGTTCCGCCCAGCATGCGTATTGTGGATTTGCTGCTCAAAATGCGCGTTTCTGGCTGCCATATCGCCATTGTGGTCGATGAGTTTGGCGGCACCGATGGCTTGGTGACGATGGAAGATTTATTCGAGGAAATCGTTGGCGAAATTCAGGACGAACATGATGGCCACGAAAGCGAACCCACCATGCGTTGGCTCGGCGATCATGTGGTCGAGGCCGATGCCCGCACGCCGATTGAAAAGCTGGAACATGCGTTAGCCGAAAAATTATGCGAGGAAGCGGTGGGCGAAGATATCGACACGCTCGGCGGTCTCATCTTTAGTCAGCTTGGCCGCATCCCTGTGCGCGGCGAGGTGTTGATGTTCAAGCCAACGTTAAAAGCTGAAATTTTGCAGGCCGACCCACGGCGTATCCGCCTCGTGCGCGTCACACGGATTACGACAAGCGCTTAAAGCGCTGCTACTTCCATCGTTTTTTGAAGGTCAGCCAAACGGCTTTGCAGCGTGGCGTTGCTGATTTGGGTGCGCGGCGTCTCACTCAGGCTAGCAACGGGGGGTGTTGGTTTCTCCGCCGCGTTTGCAGTGGTAAGGGCAGCGGCTGGTGTTGCGCTCTCGCCCATGCCACTCATCTGCGCTTTGGTTTTTTCATCTTCAAGCGCAGCTTGCTTCAGGCGTTGCACCTGCTCGTGGCGCTCCATCAGCGCTGTTTCCTTGTGGCTACCCGAATGCACCACATCCTGTGTATGGTCGAACCATTTGCGGATGTAATAGCGATCAAGGCCAATGGCCCCGCCCGCAAGCGCACCAGCGGCAGCTCCTACGCTAATCAGTGCGGCAGTGCTTGCAGCAAGCGCGCCCGCTGCGGAGCCAATTTCAACACCCAGTGTAGCGTGTACTACAGATGCCAGCGCGCTAGCGCCGCCAGCGCCAAATACCCCTGCGGTAGCCAAACCACCTAACACCAATGCGGCGCCAATCGCTGCGCCAATGGCCACGGTCTTCCAATGGAACATATGCGGTGGAGCTGATGTGTCACCCGCGCGTTTTTCGAGTTCTGCCTTAATGGCAGCGGCTTCGCGGTCGCCCGCGGGGCCTTCGGGCAAATCATAGTAACGATCGAGCAAATAGCGGCGTTGCTCCGATAAATCCGCGGATTCGGCATTGATAGCCGCCACTGAGCCAATATTTCCAAAGGTTGTTGCCCCTTTAAGAAGGCCAAGCCCCCCTGCAGCTGCAATCAGAGCAATGCCAATACCTCCAGCCACTACACCTGTGGCAAGCAACGGCGCGACCACTGCGGCGCCAATCACCGTTCCCATTGCGCCATACAGCGAGGCGCCACCAATCGTGCCTTGCAAAAAGCCTTTATAGCCCGCCGAAAGCAGGCGGCGGTAATACGGGCTTTGCGCAGCATCCACCCCGCCTGTGGGCGTGGTTTTCAGCTTAAGCTCGGTGGTTTCTAAACTGGCCATAGTGGGTTCAAGTCCTATTTCTACACTCACATTCTACCATAATTGCCCAAACGAAATATGAAGGTTTTATGACAATTTTATTCATGTCAGGGTGGGGGATTGTCATTGAATCTTAATATTATTAATGATTTTTGCTGCTAGCGTGACAGATGGATTATTTCAGGAGCAATGATGGCCATGAGCAACGAAAAAAGAGTCAATCCCGATGATGCTTGGATCGAGCAACTGGGCAAACCCAATGGCCTCGACAAAGAGGGCAAGCCAACATGGAACTTTCTACCCGATGTGCGCCATTGCAGGAAATTGACAAAAACGCAAGCCAAGGTGGCGGCGTTGTTGGCAGAAGGAAATTCGCCTTATGCTGTTGCGGAAGCAATGGGTATCTCGACCAATACCATCGCAAAGCACAAGCGTACTACTCACATCAAGCTCAATGTCTCTAATCGTCAGCAGTTAGTCGGCAGTGTTGTGGCACTTGGCTTAATTAAACTGCCAACAGGCAACGAATTAGAGGATACAATCGAGCAATATAATTCCCTCACGCCACGGCAACAAGAAGCGCTTCAATCACTAGCGAATGGCTTGAGTATTGAAGACGTTGGAAAGAGTATGGGCATTGAATTCCATACGGCGAACGATCATATGAAGATGATCTACAAGAGATTTAACCTTGGCCGAGGCAGAATTTCTGAAGAAAATGGTAAACCAGGGCACAATCTATTCGATCCCATGGGAGCTGCAATTCTCAATTTCATTGCCGTAAAGCTCGAGGCAATTCGGATCTACAAAGAGCGGTATCCCGAAATAATAGTGACCAGTGAAAGTCCAGTGAATGGCGCAGGTGCTGTCCCAGCTGCGTCCGTCGAAGCCGTGCCGGCGGCCACCGCATCCGATGCCACACAGCCTCCTATGCCCGATGAAACGCCCGCGCAATGGCAGGCACGCCTTAAAACATATCAACTTTTAGAAGCAGCAATTTTGCCCGATCAAGAAGCAAAAGAATCTGGACAAAACTCGGTTCCATCAAACACAGTCGATGCAGGAACTGCCGCAATAGCGACCAAGCGCCTTATCGGCGGCGAAGGATTGGCTAAGTAAGCAAAAACTAGTTTTTGCTTCGTAATCCATACGCCTTTGCCAAACCCGCGCAATCTGCTATGAGTGGCATATGACAATTGCCCAATTTTTCGTGACGTATGCGGTGTGCTGGTGGCTGGTGCTGTTTATGCTCCTGCCCAGCGGTGCTGCGCCCGAGGCAAACCCGCAGGTCGGGCATGCCCCTTCGGCACCCGCAAACCCACGCCTGAAGCGCAAATGCGCGTGGGCAACGCTCATTGCTCTTGCCCCCGCGATTGCCCTTTATTTTGTTGCTAGTGCGGCCAAGGCCGAGGAGGGCATTTACCATGTCGGCGGGGGGTGCAATACACTCGCTAAACATGTGCCTGCGGCGGATGTGGCGGTGAAGGATGGTTATGGCACGGGCGACAAGCAAGTGGCAGGCGCCAATCTCGAGGGCGGGCAAGGGTTCTCTGGGTTTGATTCGGTCGATATTCCGCTGCAAATCCCCAGCGAAAACTACATTGCCGCCGATAAGCACAACGTCGATCTTTCCCACAGCTTTATCGAGGCGGGCAAGCTTACCGTGAAACAAAATGGCGACACCCTGCTGAATGGAAAACCAATCAATGATTCTCAATTAACTACAGGTGATTGCGATGACACTAAGTAAGCTTGTTTTAGGTGGTTTTTTGCTACTCGTGCTCAACGCCTGTACGGCGGATGATGTGCTTTATTGCCGCCAGATGGGGGTCGAGGGCACCACCGAGCACGGCAAATGCATGAGCTATTACCACGAGCAGGAAGCCGCCTTCGATGCCGACCGCCACATGTGCGCGCGTGAGGCCGATGAAACCTACCCGCCGCACCTCTATGATTACGGCAGCTACGCTAGCGTTGGCGCGGGCTGGGGCGGGCCATTCACGGGCCCTCGCGGCGGGTTTTACGGTGGCCAATCCATCCGTATCGAGCCGGATCGTCGTCACAATGCGGAATTAGATCGGTTGCGCATGCGCATCATCGAGCCCTGTATGCAGCAGCATGGCTGGGTTTCGGGCAGTTCGTGGCAGGCGGGGCGTCAGGCCGTGCGGCCACCCAAACAACCACGCGTAACCAAACCGCAGGCAGCCGAAGAATTACCGTGGTTGAAATAACCCGCGCCGTGGGCGCAGCCTAACACGGTGAAGAACACCCAGTAAGTATCTGATAAAAATAAAAAATGTTTCACGTGAAACATTTTGGTGCGTGGGGTGCGCGCGGCTGTCTATAACCGCCCGCAAACCATTGCAATTTCGCCCCGCTCGGCCATAGTGCATCTCCAATCATTTTCGGAGCCCCCATGCGCGTTAGCCAGTATTTTTTGCCTCTACTCAAAGAAGACCCCAAGGAGGCGCAGATTGTTTCGCACCGCGCCATGCTGCGTGCGGGGATGATTAAGCAACAAGCCGCAGGCATTTATAGCTGGCTGCCGTTGGGCTTGCGCGTGCTTTCGAACATCGAAGCGATTGTGAATGATGAATTGCAAAAAGCAGGCTGTGTACCGCTTTTGATGCCAACCCTCCAGCCCACCGATTTGTGGAAAGAATCAGGCCGTTACGATGCGCTCGGCAAAGAGATGCTACGCTTCAATGATCGTGCAGATCGCGAGCTTTTGTTTAGCCCCACCAACGAGGAAATGATTGTCGATATTTTCCGCAGCTACATCAAAAGCTACAAGCAATTGCCCGTGAATCTGTACCAAATCCAATGGAAATTCCGCGACGAAGTGCGCCCGCGTTTTGGCGTCATGCGTGGCCGCGAATTTTTGATGAAGGACGCCTATTCCTTCCACGTGGATGTGGAGGATGCGAAGCGCGAATACGCCAAAATGTATGACGCGTATGACCGCATCTTCACCCGCATGGGCCTTACCACCGTGGCCGTGGCTGCGGATACGGGCGCCATTGGTGGCGACCTTAGCCACGAGTTCCACGTGGTGGCCGATACAGGCGAAAGCGCCATTTATTACGATGCCGCGCTCGATGCTGTGCTCAACGGCAAAGTGAAAATGAGCGGCGAAGAAAAGCGTACGCTCTATGCCGCGGCGGATGAATTCCACAAGCCTGAAACCTGCCCAATCCCGCCCGAGCGCTTACGCACCGCGCGCGGCATCGAGGTCGGCCAAGTGTTCTTCCTTGGCAACAAATACACCACCGCCATGGGCGTCACCGTCAGTGGCCCCAACGGCGAAATCACACCCGAAATGGGCTGCTACGGCATCGGT
>CAUJIC010000066.1 GCA_963205305.1 Pseudomonadota bacterium
CTACCATGATCAACGGCCTTGGTGTGCTTGGCTGGGGCGTAGGCGGCATCGAGGCCGAGGCAGCCATGCTCGGCCAGCCCGTTTCCATGCTGATTCCTGAGGTGGTTGGCTTCAAACTCACAGGCAAGCTGCGCGAAGGGATGACCGCGACGGACTTGGTGCTCACTGTCACCAACATGCTGCGTAAAAAGGGCGTGGTGGGTAAATTCGTCGAGTTCTATGGCGAGGGCTTGAACCACCTCCCACTGGCCGACCGCGCGACGATTGCCAACATGGCGCCTGAATATGGCGCAACCTGTGGTATCTTCCCTATCGATGCTGAGACCATCAACTTCCTGAACGTGTCGGGGCGTGATGAGGCAACGATTGCACTGGTTGAGGCCTATGCCAAGCTGCAAGGCATGTGGCGCGATGAAAACTATGCCGACCCAGTATTCACCGATACGCTGGAACTTGATATGGCCACCGTCGAGCCATCGCTCGCGGGGCCAAAACGCCCACAAGACCGCGTGAATTTGAGTGGTGCAAAAGAAGGCTTCGCGAAGGAACTGCCAACCTTGAACGCTGGCACGCTGCCTGCTGGTTCGGAAGTAGCTGTCGCGGGTGCCGATTACAAACTGCAACATGGTAATGTGGTGCTTGCCGCCATCACCAGCTGCACCAACACCAGCAACCCTTATGTAATGATGGGTGCGGGTTTGGTAGCTAAAAAAGCCGCCGCACTTGGCCTTAAAGCCAAGCCATGGGTTAAAACCTCCCTCGCCCCTGGTTCCAAAGTGGTGACGGAATACCTCAAAAAAGCGGGCCTCGATAAAGCGCTCGACTCGCTTGGCTTCAACCTCGTGGGTTACGGCTGCACCACTTGCATCGGTAACTCGGGCCCCTTGGCCGAGGCGATTGAAACCTCGATTAAAGATAACAACCTCGTGGTCGCATCGGTGCTTTCGGGTAACCGTAACTTCGAAGGCCGTGTGCACCCATTCATCCGCGCGAACTACCTCGCTAGCCCCCCACTGGTGGTGGCTTATGCGATTGCGGGTAGCATGAACATCGACATCACAAAAGACCCCATCGCCCAAACGGCGGATGGCAAGGATGTATTCCTGAAAGACATTTGGCCAACCACGAAAGAAGTGGCCGATGCGGTTCACTCCGTGGTCACGCGTGAAATGTTCCTCGCTAAATATGCTGATGTATTCGCAGGCGAGAAAGAATGGCAGGCCATCAACGTGGGTGAAGGAAAAACCTATGGCTGGAGCGGCGCTTCGACCTATGTTCAGAACCCACCTTACTTTGAGGGCATGAAGCCACAAGTGGCCGAAGGCACCCTGAAGGACATTAAAAAAGCGAGCGTTCTGGCTGTGTTGGGCGATTCCATTACCACCGACCACATCTCGCCAGCGGGCAACATCAGCAAAACCTCGCCTGCTGCAAAATACCTGACCGATCACAAAGTCGTGGCCGCAGATTTCAACTCCTACGGTGCACGCCGTGGCAGCCACGATGTGATGATGCGCGGCACCTATGCTAACACCCGCATTAAAAACGAAATGCTGGGCGGTAAAGAAGGCGGCTTCACCAAATATAAAGGCGAGGAAATGGCCATCTATGATGCAGCCATGAAGTACAAAGCCGATGGCACGCCGCTCGTTATTTTTGCAGGCAAGGAATACGGCACAGGTTCGAGCCGTGACTGGGCAGCGAAGGGCACCTTCTTGCTTGGCGTAAAAGCTGTCATCACAGAAAGCTTCGAGCGTATTCACCGCAGCAACCTAGTGGGCATGGGCATTTTGCCACTCGTCTTCACCAACGGTGAAACCCGCCAAAGCCTTGGCCTAAAGGGTGACGAGCAAGTGGATATCGAGGGTGTTTCAAGCGGCCTCAAGCCACGTAAGGAGCTCGATTGCACCATCACCCGCGCCGATGGCTCGGTGGTCAAAACCAAACTTCTCTGCCGC
Organism: Pseudomonadota bacterium; assembly: GCA_963205305.1. Classification (GTDB taxonomy): domain Bacteria; phylum Pseudomonadota; class Alphaproteobacteria; order Rickettsiales; family UBA3002; genus QFOX01. Next base: position 1,959 of record CAUJIC010000066.1, read on the forward strand.
ATCGACACGGCCGATGAGTTGGAATACTACCGTCATGGTGGCATCTTGCAGTATGTGATGCGCCAGATCATGAGCGCTGGCAGCAAGCAAGCGGCATAAAGAATTGTAAGGGGGGCGACCCCTTACAAATACTGAATAGGAGGAATGGATGACTGATCAATCGCCAAGTAATACACCTAATGCGGACGATAAATACGCGCCGGATAACGTCAGCCGTGTCATCATGCTACTCTATGGCAAAATGGATCATGGGGGGCCATTCTGGTGCTATGTTGCAGTCAAGCCGTCGCAGTTCGACGCCTTCAAAGCGGCTGAGGCTGCGGGCAATATCGACCTCTATAACTTCGAGGCGTTTGGCGAAGTGATTGTCTCGGCCGAAGGCCAAACCCCGCCCGAGGAAGTGACGCTCAAAGTTGCCGAAATGTATGGCGCAGATGCGAGTACCTTCTTCCAGCCGATTGACCCGATGAGCGCGATTCAGCAAAAAATTGAGGAAATCAAAGCAAAAGATGGTCAATAACCCCACCATACGGATGAATACTGCGCTAGGGCTTTTCGCCCTAGCTGTCTGTTTGTCGGCATGCGCTCCTACCCAAAACGCCAATGGCAAAAAGCTACAAACCATGACCTGCGCGGGTGAGCACATCATCAGTTTTTACGAGCAGCGCGAATTCGATAAGAAATGTATCGCCTATATCGAGCGTATGCGAGATGCAGCACCTACGGAATAATTATCCTGCCCACTCATCCCAACGGCTAATACCATCATAATCACCGCCAAAGCGGTCGTCGCCACCATTCGGGCGCGCAAGGAATGGTGTGGTTTCATCGAGCATGAGTGCAAGCGCACCACGTAATTTTTCTTCGATAGCAGCTACAGTATCAGCCGTCACTTGGGCAGAAGTGATGTGGCCATGGGTACCAAGCCTTGGCAGCGCCCAATATTGCACTTCCTCAACCACTTCGCCCAGCAGCATACTATAGGCCAATAGCTGCGGCGCGCGCCCTTCCATAATTGCCTTCTCGCTGGGCGGCTCGCCCGTTTTATGGTCGATGATGGTGATGCCAGAGTTGCGCGTTTCAATACGGTCGATGCGGCCATGTAAGGTAATGGCTTCATTGCCAGAGAGTAGCAAGCTCTGCTCAATTGGCACCTCGCAGCGTACTTCGCGTAGCTGCTCGCGGCGCTCACCTTCAAGTTGATTTACATAACGCAAACCATTCAGCAGTCGCGTGCGCCAAAATATATCAATGCTTGGCCGCTCGGTTAATTCGCGTAACGCGCGTTCAGCCATCACTGCCAATTCGGCTTCTGTGGCGGGGCGTTTCTCAACGTCCCAATGCTTGCTTAAGCCCTCCACTGCTTTATGGGTCAGGCTTCCAAAATCACTCGCTTCGGGGCTCGCGTCAATGTCATCCAGCTTGCGAAGCCCCAGCACATGCTTCGCATAGATATGGAAGGGGTCCGTGAATAATTTTTCAATATCGGTAACGGGCAAGCGCCGTGGCCGTTGTGCGCTTACTGGGGTTGGTGCGGCAGGTTTCTCGGGCGCATATTCCGCCGTCGCATAAAGCGCTTCCGCCCACGCAACGTATTCGTTTGCCGTTACCTCGCTCTCGTGAATGCCGTGGCTGGCCAGCAGCGTCACCATGCGCTCGATAAAGCGTGAACGGGTGGTTGGGCTTCCCCCTGCGCGGCACGGATAGGTAAGGAACACCTCGCCATGGCTGCCGAGCATCAGCACATCGTGCGCCATCAGGCTTACGCGCTCGGCTACATTCGGCAAGCCAAGCTGCTCGCTTGCCGCAAGGTTCAGCCATGGGTTGGGCTGGTAGGCGCTCGGCCATAACTCATCGACCATATTAGCAAAAATAACCCTATCAAAATGCTGTAACCGCGCTTCAACAGGGGTTAGCAGATGGATGCGCGGGTGGGTATTCAGCCCCGCATCGCGCCACGCGGTGGCAAGCCTATCGGCCAGCAGCGCTGCAAAATCGTTAATTGGCATCGCGCCAAAGCCATCGGCAAAGGTAATGGCTTCCAGTTCCGCCTCCACTGCCTCATGTGCTTGGGCGCTGCCTTTCACCCATGCGCCTAGCAATGCGCGGCAGGCTTCCACCCACCCACTGGCGCTGAATTGTTGCCCTGAAAGCTGATTGATCTGCTTAGCCAGCGCTGCCAGTGCGGCGTATTGCGGGTGATTTTTTAAGCTCGCATCGTGGCGCGGCAACTGCCCTGCGTAACTACGGTTCAGGCCGTGCCAGCCCTTCTCCAGCCCTTGCAGCAATTCGCGTTCAACACCCAGCGATGGGTGGTGCAGCAAACTACGCAACGGCAGTTGGCGCTCTGGCTCAAGAATGGCCGCAATCAGCGCACTCCACAGGCTGCCCGTTTGGGTGGTGGCTAGTGTGCCCGCATTCAAACGGTCGACAATAATGCCGTAACGTTTCATGTGGCTGGCTACTTGCGCCATCAGTTTTTCATCGGGGGTTATCAGCGCCACATGGTGATTGGGCTGCTCCAGCGCTTCACGTATCAGCAAGCTGATTACCCTTAACTCTTCCTCGGGCTGGGCGCATGGCACAAGCCGCAGCGATTGGTGGTTGGGCGGTGTGCGCGTTGCCCATGTTGGAATTAACTCGGCAGGCGTAAACGCTTCAAGCCACAAGCTGCGCGGTGTAGTGGCCAGTGGCGTCACATCCGCAGGGGTTAGCGGGAATAAATCCAGAAATTGTTTGAGGTGAAATAGCGGGTGTCCTGCCGCAATCAGGTTCCATTCTGCCACATCCATCGTGGGGTCGAGCGCGGGCAAAATCACTGCACCCTGCTCCATTTCAGCGATGGTTTTTAGCAGCAGTGCGGTGGCGCTTTGGCTGGCGGTAGAACCTATAACCACCACGGGAAACGCGGGCGGGTGCACTGCCCAATGGGTGGCCAGTGCATCCATCAGTCGCAATTCGCGCGCGGTGGTGGTGGTCACGCCCATCTCTTGTTCAATCATCGGCCATGTATCGGTGAGGATAGCAAGGAACGCCAGCGCATCGCGCCAATGTTCAGCATAGTTTTGTGGCATCAGTGCCAACAGCTGCTCTTGCGTCATCACCACCCCTGCCCGCGCGGCATTTTCCTGCAGCTCCATCAGGGCATCGGCCATGGTGATGGCATAATCGAGCGTGACATGGGGGCGATGCTTGCGCTCGAAAATCGCCACTTGTTGGCTGAGGATGTAGCGCTGTTGAGCCAACGGCATGGCAGGCGGAATAGTATCGAGCACTTCGAACGCGGCATCGCCCATCAGGGTCAGCAGCTCGTTACCAATATCGGCAAGTGGCACCATGCGTGGCATCAGCGAGGCTTTGCCCGATAATTCAGCCGCAAATGCTTCGCGCATCACTGCCACACTGCGGCGGTTGGGCACAAAAATGACAATCCGCGCCAGTGCTTCGGGTGTGTAGCGCGCAAGCAGGTGCGCCGCCGCAAGGCGCGCGACCGATTCTCCAGCAGGTACAGTAAAAAGTGCGGGCATTAAGGCACCCTAGCAGTTGCCTAGGCTTTCGCAATACCCGTCAGTTTCTTGCTTAGCTCTTCTTCTAAGCGCGAGCGAATCTCGACGCGGTGATCGGGGCGCAATTTGTAGCGCATGGCCAGTGTGCGGTAATCTTCATCGGTCAGCGGTAATTCAAAAATCACCTCATCCGACATGGCTGATTGAAGCCCCAGCATATCGCGCAGCACATCACGCACACGCACGTTGCGCAGCATGGCCACCTCAATCAATCCTCGGGCGGCGGCAATGCCCACGCGCACGCGCTCGGCTTCGGGCGGAATCACATTATCAAGCGAGAGATAGTTGCTCTCGCGATTGAGTAAAAACGCGGGCAAATCGGTTGGCTCGTCGTCTTGCGGGTTCATCGCAGCAGGTGTGCGCTCGATATGGATCTGCGGCAGCGGCTCATCCAATCGGCGGAAATCCATGCGCTGCTTGGGGTGCGCTTGCGGTGTGGTCAACGCCGGCTCCTTGAAAAGCGGCACATCATCGTTCGCGGGAACGGCCTTCTTAGCTGCTGGTGTTGGCTCTGGCGCACGCGCCTCATCCACCGCTACAATATCCTCGATGGGGCGATATACGGTGATGAAGAAGCGGTTCTCGCCGCTGGCATCTTCGTGCTCAATTTCAAGCGCCTTGTCGCCGGCTTCCGTCACCAGCAAGCTGTAATGAATCATGTGCGCCAAACGAGGCGACTCGGCGGGTGCAATGCTGCCTTCTACCCAATCAACCGTTTTGGAATAACGCGCACCTGCCCACTCGCCCTCAACAGCTAAATCGGCCTTGCAGCGGATAGATTTGGCACTGCTGGCTTCGGTGAAGAATCCCAACGCATCGCGGCCGAACCAGCTTTCCTGTTCCGCCTCGTTCAGTAGCCGCGAGATACCGAGATACTGGCCTTGGTCATCCTCGGCGATGGTGAGGTAGAAATGCTTCGCGCCACCGATTTGCAGCTGATAGCTTTTCATGAGGTCGTTGCCGAAGCGGTATTGGCGCGCGGCAACCACCAGCGCCTCTGCACCCGTAAACGGCGCAAGTGGGCATCGTGATGCAAAGCGAACCACTTTACCCACGGACATATCAGCCGACGAAAATTGCTGCTTACGCAGCGGCACCGAGGGAGGCGACGCCATCTCCTCGCTTCCGCCGAGTATTTTCTGTAGGTTCGTCCACATCACCAAGCCGATTATACGTTGAGGGGGTTAAGTATTCATTAACCACTCTAAAGACAAGCGCGAAACGCACTATTTCTTCATCAATCTTCCCTGCTCACGTTTCCAATCACGGGTTTTGATAACCTCCCGTTTTTCATGCTGTTTTTTGCCTCGGGCTACGGCAATGGCAATTTTAGCATAGCCACGGGCGTTAAAGTACAGCTCCAGTGGAATAAGTGTTGTGCCTCTGACCTTTAGCTCGCCTATTAACTTTTTGATTTGACGTTCATTCAACAATAGCTTACGGCCACGGTTGGGTTCATGGTTATTACGGTTGCCATGGCTATATTCAGGGATATGGGCATTCCATAGCCAAATTTCCCCCTGCTTATGGCTGGCATACGAATCCGCAATATTGGCGCGTCCAAGACGCAGCGACTTCACTTCGGTGCCCACCAACACCAGTCCCGCCTCGAACACTTCCTCGATAGCATACTCGAACCGCGCACGGCGATTCACGGCGACAGATTTCTTTGCCGCTTCGCGTTTCGTGGCGGCTGTTTTCTTCTCGGTCATGGCTAGATGAGCTTCAGCCCGGCCATCGCGGCGCGTACGGTGGCTTGGGTTTCCGTCGTTGGGGTGACCAAAGGCAGACGCATGGAACCGTCCGATTTACCGATGAGGCTCGATGCAAACTTCACGGGCATGGGGTTGGTTTCCACAAACATGGCAGCAATAAGTGGCACTAATTTGGCGTGCAAATCGCGCGCTTCGGTGTGGTTGCCGGCAAGGCTAAGCTCTTGAATCTGTGCAGTCAATTTCGGCGCAAGGTTGGAAACAACCGAGATAACCCCTCGCCCGCCCATGGCGTTGAACCCAACTGGGGTCATATCCTCGCCCGAGAACTGCACAAGGCGATCGCCCACCAAGTGGCGCAGCGTGGCCACGCGTGCCAAATCACCCGTGGCATCTTTAATGCCTGCGATATTTTTAATTTCCGCAAGGCGCGCCAATGTCGCATCGGTCATGTTAACGACCGAGCGGCCAGGAATATTATAGATGAAAATTGGCAAGCTGGTCGCGGCGGCCACGGCCTTAAAGTGCTGGTAGAGCCCCTCCTGCGTGGGCTTGTTGTAATAGGGTGCCACTACCAATGCGGCATCTGCACCCACTTTTTCGGCGTGCTTGGTATATTCAATCGCTTCAGCCGTGCTGTTGCTGCCTGTGCCCGCCATCACTTTCACGCGGCCTTTGGCCACTTTCACGGCGCGAGCAATCACATCACCATGCTCGGCTGGGTTCAAGGTGGGTGATTCGCCCGTGGTGCCGCACGGCACAAGCCCATGCACACCCTCGGCAATTTGCCATTCCACGAACGATTCGAACGCAGCCACATCCACCTCACCCGCCTTAAATGGGGTGATGAGTGCGGTGTAACAGCCGAAAAACTGAGAAAAATTGCTCATGAGCACAGGAGTTAATGGGAATTTGCGCAAAGGTCAATCACGGCGCTTGCATTTTGTTTAAGTTACGGTGATAAGAACCGCCTGTCGGGGAGTAGCGCAGTCTGGTAGCGCATCTGGTTTGGGACCAGAGGGTCGCAGGTTCAAATCCTGTCTCCCCGACCAATAAAAAAGGCACCCATAGCGGTGCCTTTTTTATTGGCTTGGACACACAGTTTATCTGCGAAGCAGGTTCACAAAATGCCAGCAGGCATTTTGGATTCCGAGTATAACGAAGAACCCGCGAGGGTGAGGGTCAGTAGACCCGAATCAAATCCTGCATTTTACAGCAAGCCTACCCAAACTTTTTCGCCAGCGCATCGAACGCCATCAGCTGATCGAGCAAGGCGGGCACATCCGTAATCTTCACCATGTTGGGGCCATCGCTGGGCGCATTGTCAGGGTCTTGGTGCGTTTCGATGAACACGCCTGCCACACCCACGGCCACGCTGGCGCGGGCAATCGTCGCCACAAATTCGCGCTGGCCGCCGCTGCTGGTGCCCTGCCCACCAGGTTGCTGCACACTATGCGTCGCATCGATAATCACAGGGTAGCCCGTTTGCGCCATAATCGGCAGTGCGCGCATATCGTTCACTAGCGTGTTATAGCCAAAGCTAACGCCACGCTCGGTGAGCATGATGTTGCTGTTGCCCGAATCGGCGACTTTCGCCGCCACGTTTTTCATGTCCCACGGCGCGAGGAACTGGCCTTTTTTAATATTCACCACCCGCCCCGTATTCGCCGCTGCAATCAGCAAATCGGTTTGGCGGCACAGGAAAGCAGGGATTTGCAGCACATCAATCACGGGCGCCATCACCGCGCAGTGCTCAATCTCGTGCACATCCGTCAGCACTGGGCAGCCATAGGTTTTTTTAATTTCCTCGAACACGGCGAGGGATTTTTCTAGCCCCATGCCACGCACACCCTTAAGGCTAGTACGGTTCGCTTTGTCGTAGCTGGTTTTGTAAACAATTCCGATATTCTTGGCCTTGCCAATTTCCATCAGCTTGCCTGCTATATCCATCGCGTGGTCGCGTGATTCCATTTGGCATGGGCCCGCAATGATGCTGATGGGCAAATCATTGCCAAACGTTACGTTGCCAGCCTTGATATGCGCGTGTTTGGTCATGCGACTCCTGCTTCCTTATCTTGCGCTTTCGCGCGCTCTTTCGCCGCTTTCACAAAGCCTGCAAAAATGGGGTGTGCAGCAAAGGGGCGCGATTTAAACTCAGGGTGGAATTGGACCGCGATAAAGAACGGGTGGCCTTTGATTTCCACAATCTCGGGTAACGTACCATCGGGTGAACGGCCGCTGAACACCACACCATGCTTGGCCAAATCGGCTTCATAGGCGAAGTTGATTTCATAGCGATGGCGGTGGCGCTCGGTGATGTGGGTTTCGCCATACACCTTATGCGCCAAGCTGCCCGATTTAATGGTGCAGGGGAACGAACCAAGGCGCATGGTGCCGCCCATATCCGTATCTTTCGTGCGTTTTTGCTTCACGCCGTCTTTTTCCCATTCGGTCATCAGCCCCACCACTTGACCGCGCGGGTCTTTCGTGTGCGGGGTGCCAAACTCGCTGCTCGTCGCGTCTTTCACCTTCAGCAAATTACGCACCATCTCGATGACGGCGACCTGCATGCCGTAGCAAATGCCAAAATACGGGATTTTGTTTTCACGGGCATAGGTGACGGCCGCAATTTTACCGCGCACACCCGCCTCGCCGAAGCCGCCGGGGACAAGGATTGCATCCACATGCGCGAGTTTTTTCTCGGCATCGTCAGATTCGAACACGCGTGCATCAATCCAATGCACATTCACGCGCACATTGTTTTCAATCCCCGCATGATCGAGCGCTTCGGTGAGCGATTTATAGGTATCGCCCACACTCATATATTTGCCCACCAGCGCCACGTTCACTTCGCCATTCGGGCGCTCGAAGCGGGTGACAATCCGCTCCCACTCTTTTAGCTCGAGCTCTTTTTTCGATTTCAGTTTGAAATGCGCCAACACGCGCTCGTCGAATCCTTCAAGGTGAAGGTTCTTCGGCACTTTATAAATACTCGATGCATCGAGTGCGGAAATCACGTTCGCCTCAGGTACGTTACAGAATAGTGCCACTTTTTTCTTTTCATTCGCGGGAATTTCGCGGTCAGCGCGCAGCAGAATCATATCAGGCTGAATACCAATGCTGCGAAGCTCCTTCACGGAGTGTTGGGTGGGCTTGGTTTTTAGCTCTTTCGCGGCGGCAATGTAAGGAACTAATGTTACGTGGCAGTAAAGCACACGGTCGCGCCCAAGCTCATAGCCCACTTGGCGAATCGCCTCGAAGAACGGCAAGCCTTCAATATCGCCCACGGTGCCGCCAATTTCGCACAGCACGAAATCTTCTTTGTTATTATCGCCCGTCACAAATTCTTTGATCAGGTTCGTTACATGCGGAATCACTTGCACCGTGCCGCCCAAATAGCTGCCCTTGCGCTCGTTCGCGAGCAAGGTGGAATAGATGCGACCTGCGGTAATATTATCGGATTTTTTGGCGTTCACATTCGTAAAACGCTCGTAGTGCCCCAAATCCAAATCGGTTTCAGCACCATCTTCCGTCACGAACACTTCCCCGTGTTGGTTGGGGTTCATGGTGCCAGGATCTACGTTTAAATAGGGATCGAGCTTGCGTAGGCGCACACTGAACCCACGCCCTTGCAACAGCGAGGCAAGCGAAGCGGCAGAGAGCCCTTTACCAAGCGATGAAACCACGCCACCTGTAATAAAAATATAGCGCGTCGGCATGGTCTAGGCTCTCCTAATTATTCGTTGGTGTTAGCAGCTGCGTTCGGGTCAACTTCTTCGGTTTTGGGTGCGTGCTTTTTAGTCACCTTTTTTACTTCAGGTGCTTTCTCAGCGGGCGCTGCATCCTTTTTATCGGCGGCTGGCTTGCTCTGCTCGGCAGGAACGTTCGGCGCAGCCTTCTCTTCTACTTTTTTCTCGGCCTTCTTCTCGGCTTTGGTTTCGCCATCAACTGGCACCGTAGGCACGCTCGGCTTCCCGGATTGTTGCTCTTCAATCGTTTCCACAATCGAGGAGCTGCGGCCATGGGCTGCAATGACGCCCAACAGCAACGCGTTCGCCATGAAGATAGCCGCAAGAATACCCGTGGTTCGCGTCATCAGATTCGCCGATGAACGGCCAGAAAGTAGATTGTTGCCCGAGCCGCCGCTAAGACCGAATCCATCCGAATCCGAGCGCTGAATCAGCACCATGATAATCATTGCCATGGTTACAATTACTTGAATGACCAGTAGAACCTGTTCCATTATTTCCCTCGTGTTGATGCGCTGGTAATCATCGCGCACATACTTTCAATTTCTAGGCTAGCGCCACCAATGAGCGCACCTGCCACCTGCGATTGTGCAAGGATTTCTCCAGCATTGGCCGCATTGACGGAGCCTCCATACAGGACGGCCGTTTCACTGCCAAGCACTGATTTAATATGGCTGTGAGCAGCATTGATTTCCGTCATGCTTGGAGTGCGCCCACTACCAATCGCCCAAATTGGCTCATAGGCTATCAAATAGCCGCCTCGCGGCAAGTCCTCCAGCAGCGATAATTGGGCATTCAACACCGCATTGGTGCGTTTTTGTTCGTACTCCGCTAGTGATTCACCCACACAAATAACGGGCATCAGCCCCGCAGCCATGGCCGTTAGCGCTTTGGCGTGCACTTGGTCATCCGTTTCGCCCGCCGCACGGCGCTCCGAATGGCCGAGAATCACATAGTCACAGCCCGCATCGAGCAGCATCGACGCGCTCAATTCACCCGTGTGTGCGCCTTTGCTGGCCGCATGGCAATTTTGTGCACCAAGAGCAAGTTGCGCGTTAGGTGGAAGTGCGGCCATTGCATCGGTTATATAAACCGCTGGCGGGCAAAAAACCACTTTCACATGGGCACTGTGGGCGCCAAGCGCCGCATTGACGGCAAATGCCCATGAGCGCACACGTGGCGCATCGCCGTTCATTTTCCAGTTTGCAATTAGCCATGTAGGGGTTTGGGTCATCGCCCACCTATGCCAGCCACACATGCGCGCGTCAACCCTTTGACAATCACGCTCCAGCGTGTACATCTGCCACCATCAAATTCATGAGGTTTTTATGCTCGACACTATGCGCAACCTATCGAAAAGCTTGGTATCTAAGCTTTTGATGCTCCTACTCGTCATCAGTTTTGCTGTGTGGGGCGTTGGCGATATTGTCAATAGTAGCGGCCCTAACTATGCGGCCAAGGTGGGGGGCGAACAGGTCAGCATTGCCGAGTTTCAGCAACAACGCTTGCAGGTGTCGCGCCAGCTAGAATCGTTGGGTATGAAAGGCCTTTCCGAAGGCCAGCTGGAGCTAAGCGTTATTCGTCAACTTATTCAGCAAAAATTATCATTGATAACCATGAAGGATATGGGGCTCGTGGTAAACGATGAGCTCATCAGCAAGCTCATCGCCGATATGCCTGAATTCAAAAATAAAGACGGCAAGTTCGATGGTAAAAAATTTCACGATATTCTGGAGCGTGAGCGCCTAACTGAACAAACCTTCATCACCCAATTAAAGAATGATATTGCAGGCAGATTCCTTACGGATAGCTTGGATATGCGTGATGCCCTGCCGCCCGCTAACCTTCTTAGCCTCGAATCTATGGTTCAAGGCGAAACACGTGATGCAGTGTTGCTCACCGTGCCTGCAAAAACTTCTGGCAGTACCGATGAAAAGGCACTCAAAGAGTTTTACGAAGAAAATAAAACCATGGCCTATCTTCGTCCTGAGCAGCGCGTGCTGGAGTATGTGGTGCTGAGTAAAGCCGAAATCGATACCCTTGGTTCCACAAAAAACGGCGAGAAAATCTCCCGCGATGTGGCCATGCAAGAATTTGCTAACACCGTCGAGGATGAGCTTGCTGCTGGAAAAACCATGGGTGAAGCCTTCAAAAAAGCAGGCATCACTACCAGCATCCGCACGCTGAATAATGCAACAGCCGAGATGGCCAAAACCAGCACGGATGACATCATTAAAACCGTGGCCGAGCAAGGTTTTGGGCTTGGTGAAGGTGAAATTTCACGCCTTATCAGCACCAAAGCGGGTACCATGCTCATGGTATCAGCAAAAAAAATAACACCTGCGGAGCCTAGGCCGTTCGAAGAAGTAAAGGGTGACGTAGAAGTGCGCCTTAGCAAACAACTTGCACGCACCACCGCGCGTGAAAAAGCTGTAACGGTAAAGGCAGAGCTGGCAAAAGCCCCCAACTGGGAGGCGGTTGCACAAACCCATGGTCTTAGTACTCGGGCGGTGAGCCGTGTCGCACGCCCTGCGGATGGTAAAGCCGTGGTGGATGGCCTACCCCTAGCGCTCCAGCAAGCCATGTTCGAACGTAAAGTCGGCGAAGTAGCTGGCCCCCTCGCCCTCGAAAATGGCGATCAAATGTTGGCGCTCGTCACCCAATCGCGCCTGCCTGAGAAAAATGCCGGTGCAGTATCCCAGAAGGAAGTAGCTCGCATGGGCGATAGGCTGGTTCAAGATATCCAAAGTCGCGCGTTTGAATCCTTTGCCAAATCGCACAAGGTGGTGGTTAACCCTGCCATTATGCGCCAACAGGAAGCCCAGTAATGAGCGTGTTCGCTTTCAGCCCCAGCCGCGATGAGTTCTGCCGCATTCACGCTGACGGCAAGCCGCAAGTGATTTACACCAAGCGTGTGAGCGACTTGGAAACTCCTGTTTCCGCCATACTGAAGCTACCGATCGATGAGGCACCCTCCTTCCTGCTCGAATCGGTCGAGGGTGGTGAATCACGTGGTCGTTATTCCATCATCGGCATCGACCCCGACATGATGTGGCGCTGCTACGGCAATCGCTCCGAAATCAGCAAAACACCGCCCTTTGCCGAAGATAGCTTCGAATCTGCATGGGATGATTCCATGAGCACGCTTCGTAAACTGGTGCACGAGCACCGCATGGATTTGCCCGAAGGCACACCACCCATGGCCGCAGGCCTGATTGGCTACATGGGTTACGACATGGTGAAGCTGATGGAGCGCCTGCCCAACAGTAAGCCCGATACGATTAATATTCCCGATGCGTGCTTCATCCGCCCGCGCACCCAGCTTATTTTCGATGCGGTGGATGGCGTGGTCTACATCATCGCCCCCGTGTGGGATGTAACGAGCGATGCGGGCAAACTCTATGACGCGACCTGCGCGCGGCTCGAGAAAATTGCGCGCCAGCTGCAAGGCCCTGTCGATCAGCGCAATTATTACAAGGATGTGCCTGCCACGAAGTGCAATTTCCAATCGAACATGACCGAGGCCGAGCACGCAGGCATGATTGCTAAAGCCAAGGAATACATTGCCTCGGGCGATATTTTTCAGGTGGTTCTCGGCCAGCGCTTCACGGCGGATTTTGATTTGCCGCCCTTCGCGCTTTATCGTTCCTTACGCCACATGAACCCCTCGCCGTTTTTGTTCTATCTCAATTTCGGTGGCTATGCGCTTGTGGGTTCAAGCCCCGAGATTTTGGTGCGTCTGCGCGATGAAACTGTCACCATCCGCCCCATTGCGGGCACACGTAAACGTGGCAAGAACAAAGCCGAAGATGCGGCGCTCGCTGCCGATTTATTGGCCGACCCAAAAGAGCTGGCCGAGCATTTAATGCTGCTCGACCTTGGCCGCAACGATGTGGGCCGCGTGGCCAAAGCGGGTGATGTGCGGGTGACCGAGCACATGACCATCGAGCATTACAGCCATGTCATGCATATCGTGAGCAATGTGGAAGGCACAATCGACCCCAAATACGACGCGATTGATGCGCTGGTGGCGGGCTTTCCTGCGGGCACAGTTTCAGGCGCTCCCAAAATCCGCGCCATGGAAATTATCGATGAACTCGAACCGGTGAAACGCAGCTATTATGGCGGTTGCGTGGGTTATTTCTCGGCCAATGGCACCATGGATACCTGCATCACCCTACGCACCGCATTGGTGAAGGATGGCAAAATCCACGCGCAAGCTGGCGGCGGTATTGTGGCCGATTCCGTACCTGCCGATGAATATCAGGAGTCACTGAACAAGGCCAAAGCCGTCATGCGCGCAGCGGAAGAAGCAGTGAAGTTCGCGTAAACTAACCGCGCCCCTTGTAATTCGCCACACCCTGATCGGGCAGCCAGACACCTTTAGGCGCTTCACCCGTTTGGTAAAAAATATCGATGGGCATGCCACCGCGCGGATACCAATAGCCACCAATACGCAGCCATGTTGGCTCAATCGCCTCGATAATGCGCTTGGCAATCACCAACGAGCAATCTTCGTGGAAGGCGCCGTGGTTGCGGAACGAGTGCAAAAACAGCTTCAGCGATTTGCTTTCCACAATCCATTGGCGGGGCACATAATCAATCACGAAATGGGCAAAATCGGGCTGACCAGTTTTAGGGCACAGCGAGGTAAACTCGGGCGCGGTGAAGCGAATCAGGTAATCCACATTAGGGTGTGGGTTGGCCACGCGCTCAAGCACCGCCTGATCGGGTGATTGTGGTAGTTTCGTTTGTTCACCCAGTTGGGTTAAGGTGTCGGTGCTGCTCATGAGGCGGTGGTAGCCTGAGATGCGCGCCTGGTCAAGAAAATGGGCGCAGATTCGAATGGCTAAAAGATCTAGGCTTCCACTATCCCATTTTCGCTGAACCCTTTGGCGCGTAGCTGGCAGCTATCGCACTGGCCGCAGGGCTTGCCCTCGGGTGTGGGGTCGTAGCAGCTAATCGTCATTCCATAATCCACGCCCAATCGCAGCCCCTCGCGGATGATATGCGCTTTGGTGAGGTGAATGATGGGGGTGTGGATGTTAATGTGCTGTTTTGCCTCCACCCCATAGGCCGTCGCTAAATTGGCCGTCCGTTCAAACGCTTCAATAAATTCAGGGCGGCAATCGGGGTAGCCAGAATAATCCAGCGCGTTGACGCCAATAAAGATATCATAGGCTTTCAGCACCTCTGCCCATGCCAGCGCGAAGCTGAGAAAGATGGTGTTACGCGCAGGTACATAAGTGATGGGAATGCCTGTGGACATCTCATCATTCGTGCGGTCTTTCGGCACGGCAATATCCGCCGTCAAGGCCGAGCCGCCAAACAGGCGCAAATCAATATCCGCTACTTTGTGTTCCTTTGCGCCCAGCGTGCTTGCTACCTTCGCCGCCGCTTTCAGCTCCACCGCGTGTCGCTGACCATAGCGAAAGCTTAAGGCATAAACCTCGAACCCCTGCTCGCGCGCCAAAGCCAGCGTGGTCGCGGAATCCAGCCCGCCCGAGAGAAGAAGTACGGCTTTTTTGGTCATGCAATTCCCCATAGCTTATGCATCTGCATGCTGAGGCGATAGCCATTTGCCTGCGCCAAAGCAAGCGCATGAGCAGCATTTTTTGCATTTTTGGCGGGGTCATATTCATCCATCGGCTGCACGTATACGGGTATGTTTGTGCCTGCTTGCCCCACCTCACCCGCGGTTTGGTAATCCTTATTACCCGCGCTCACAATAAACTTCAGTGCATCCACTCGCGCCAGCAAATCAGGCCGCAGCTTGTGATATTTCCCATCCGATATTTTGGGCGAGCACACAATATTCACCCCTTGGGGTAGCTCGCGCCACAGCGTGCCATTGGTTTCAATCTGCACCCGCAGCCCCTTGGCCAGCAGCGCCTCGCATAGCGGTGAAATGTTTTGGCGTAACGGCTCGCCGCCCGTAATCACCACCAAATCATGTGTATCGGCCGCCAGTTTCTGCACTTGCTCGGTGATAGAAACTAATTCCATCGCCTCGAACTGCTCGAATTCCGTATCGCAGAAATTACAAGCAAGGTTGCAGCCCCCAAGGCGCACAAACACGCTCGGCTGCCCCACAAACGGCCCTTCGCCTTGCAGGGTGGCGAAGATCTCGACCACCAAAAGCTGGCTGCCATTGCCCTTTTCAGGGGGGCGGAGTGGATTTTTACCGAACATGTTGCTTGCCTTTATTTTGGCGGCTACACTAGTCGCCCTATGCCAAAACCGTCAACATCCGAATCTATCGACAAACACCGCGAAAACGGGCTTGAAACCAAGCTTGTCCATGGTGGCTCTATGCGTAGCCAGTTTGGCGAGGTGGGCGAAGCCATTTTCCTCAATTCCGGCTTTTGCTACGACGATGCCGAAACCGCCGAGCGCCGCTTCAATGGTGAGGAGCCAGGCTTTGTGTATTCCCGCTATCGTAACCCAACACTAGCGATGCTCGAAGATCGCCTCGCCCTGCTCGAAGGTGCCGAAAGCTGTATCGTGGTCGGCAGCGGCATGGCGGCGGTGTTCGCCAGCCTCATGGGTATTTTGAAGGCGGGTGATCGCGTGCTGGCCAACAAGGTGCTGTTCGGCTCGTGCCATTATATCATCAACGAAATTTTGCCACGCTTTGGCATCAAAACGGAACTCATCGAGGGCGATGATATCGCGGGTTGGGAAAAGGCACTCAGCACCCCTGCCACCGCCATTTTTATTGAATCGCCCGCCAATCCAACCTTGCAACTGACCGACATTTCCGCCGTGTGCAAACTAGCCAAAAAAGCTGGCGCTCTGGTAATCGTCGATAACGTGTTCGCCAGCCCGCTTTATCAGAAACCGCTGGAATTGGGCGCGGATATGGTTGTCTACTCCACCACCAAACATATGGATGGCCAAGGCCGCACGCTCGGTGGCGCTATTTTGGGTAACAAAGAATTGCTTGATGAAAAAATTGCTCCCTTCAATCGCCACACTGGGCCTGCGCTCAGCCCGTTCAATGCGTGGGTGATTTTAAAAGGGCTCGAAACCCTACCAATGCGGATGGAGCGCCATAGCAGCAACGCGCAAGCCATTGCGGAGCTGATGGAAAAACATCCAGCAATTGAGAAAGTCTACTACCCTAACTTGCCTAGCTTCCCGCAATATACGCTCGCAAAGCAGCAAATGAGCGGCGGCGGCGGCCTGATTGCCTTCACCCTTAAAGGCGGTAAAACGGCAGCATTCAAGTTCCTCAACACGCTTTCCATCGTCGCTATTTCCAACAATTTGGGCGATGCGAAATCACTCGCCACGCACCCTGCCACCACCACCCACAGCAACATTTCGGCCGAAGCACGCGCCGCCATTGGCATTACCGATGGCACCTTGCGCCTTTCTGTCGGGCTCGAATCCATTGCCGATTTAACGCGCGATATATCCGCCGCGCTGGATGCCGCCAAGTGAGGTTGCTACTCGCGCTGCTGCTGTCACTAGCCCTTGCTAATCCAGCCATGGCCGCGCGTCATCCTGCCTGTATGAAAGCTAACGTTACGCTTCAAAAAAGTGCTACTAAAAAGCCTAACACCAAGTTACTTCGACTCGAAATTGCGGCCACGCCTGAAACGCGCGAATATGGCCTCATGAATCGTAAAAACCTTGTCCCCTGCGATGGCATGGCTTTTTTCTTCCCCGCCATTAGCCAAGAGCCGCTTGCCTTTGCCAACCAAAAATTCTGGATGAAAAATACGCTCATCCCCCTCGATATTCTTTTCCTCGACGCGAACCACACCATCATCTACATCGCACATGCGAAGCCGTTATCGCTCGAACCTGTGGGGCCTAATGCACCCGTTGCAACAGCGATTGAAATTGCTGGTGGGCGCGCTAAGAAGGATGGAATCAATGTTGGCGATAAGGTTACGTATGAACTTCAAACGACTCCTTGGCAGCTGGCGCATTAGCGCTTTACTGGCTCTACTGCTGGTTGCTGGTGCTGCGACTGCCCAAACATCGCTAATTTTCGAGCGGGCAAAGATTCGTATCGACGCCACACCCTCGGCCAAAGAAATCAAGGATAATGTTGAGCCGCGCGCAACGCTCACTTACAGCGTCGAGTTGCGCCCCGAATCGGCACTCAACCTCGAAAACATCCATACCCTCAACATTCTCACCCCCACCACGGGCGTCATTATAGCGTTCAATGCACCTAGTATTGTGTCACTGCCCGCCATGAAAGTGTACACCCCTGTCGATGTGCTATTCGTGGCCGAAGATGGCGCCATTTTGCAAATTATGCCAAAGGTGGTGCTGGGCGAAATCAGCCAAACACTGCAAGCCAAATCGCCCATCAAAGCGCTGCTGTTCCTGAAAGCTGGCGAAGTGGAAGCGCGCGGCATTCGCCCGCATGATGTTATTGCGGGGCACATATTCACCCCTGCCCCAAACGTGCAGGAATAACATGGAAGCCAGCCTACCTCAGCGCATCGATTTTTTGAAACTGGCCATTAATTTGGGCGGTAATAAATCCACGATTGCCCATATGCTGGAGCTGTTTATTCAGACCACCACCTATTCGCTCGAGAAAATGGAGAAAGCCGGACACGACAATAACGTGATTCTGTGGCTGCAAACCGCGCACCAAATCAAGGGGGCTGCAAAGAATATCACTGCACGGCGCTTGGCAATTTTGTGCGAGGAAGCCGAGACGATTCGTAGCCTGCCACACCAGCAATCGGCGAATGTGCTATATAACATGCATAAGGAATTAGCGCTGCTGCGCGAGGAAATAGAAGAATATTTGGGTGATTCTAAACCTGCAACGCCTCAATAATCACGAACGCCTGCGCCATTGGGTATTCATCCACCAAACTGACATGAATCACGGCCTTGTGGCCGGCGGGGGTTAGGTAATTAAGCGCTGCCAGTGCGCCACCATGCAATGCTAGGGTTGGCTTGCCGCTAGGCAGATTCACCACCTCAATATCGCGCCAATAGATGCCACCACCACTACCCACGCCTGTGCCCAGCGCTTTGCCCAGTGCCTCTTTGGCGGCGAAGCGTTTGGCATAGGTACTGGCCGTATTGTTATTTTTTGCTCCGCCCGCGCGGCGACGCGCTTTCGCCCGCTCACCTTCGCTAAACACGCGGTTCTCGAATGCCTCACCAAACCGCGCGAGGGACTTCTCGATGCGTGTAATGTCGCAAATATCGCTGCCAATGCCGATGATCATGCTCGCGCCTCGATCATTGCGCGCCGCATTTCGAGGATAGCAATATCCAGCCCCGCGAATACCGCTTCACCAATAATAAAATGGCCAATATTTAGCTCCACCAGCTCAGGGATTGCCGCCACTGCGCCAACATTGTCAAAGGTCAGTCCGTGCCCTGCATGCACTTCAAGCCCAAGGCCATGCGCCAACTTTGCTGCGTTCTGCAGCTTCACTAATTCTACCGCATCGGTGTGGTGGGCATAGGTGCCCGTGTGCAATTCCACAATATCCGCGCCTGTGCGCGCGGCAGCTTCCACCTGCGCCGTGTCGGGGTCGATAAACAATGAGGTGTGGATGCCGGCCGCTTTTAGCTTCGCGCAAAACTCGCGCAGATAAGTTTCCTGCCCAGCCACATCGAGGCCGCCTTCGGTGGTACGTTCCTCGCGGCTTTCGGGCACAAGGCAGCAGGCATTGGGCTTTATTTCAAGCGCCAGCGTCAGCATTTCCTCGGTCGCGGCCATTTCAAAATTGAGGGGTAGGTTCACTTCCGCCTTCAGGCGGCGCATATCGTCATCGCGAATATGGCGTCTATCTTCGCGCAAATGCGCGGTGATCCCATCTGCCCCCGCATCCGCTGCCAACTGCGCCGCTGCCACGGGGCATGGGTGAGCCCCACCGCGCGCATTACGCAGCGTGGCCACATGGTCGATATTCACGCCAAGGCGTAGCGAGCTCTTTTTCATACGGTCTCTTTACAATGGTTTCACCGCGCCCACCAACAAAAAAGGCGCCCCGAAGAGCGCCTTTTCGTTATAGGAGGAAGTTTAGTAGATGCTAGCGCGTTGGCTCAGCAGCAGGTGCGTTTTGCTGCTCTTCGATGCGCGCAACATGCTTGCCGCCGAACATGGCGTTAAGCGCCATTTTGCTGGCGATTGCAGCAGGAATAGCCACCACAGCTACTTTAGCATAACCACCCGCAGGAATGTTCTTCCATACAGGCAGTTTGGCTTCTGCCATGCCTGCCTTGATGCCCTTGAGTGCTTCTTTGCTAGCGGTCTTGGCAAGTTTCTTTTCTTCACCTTTCAGTGCAGCTTCACCCGTTTTAGCGAGATCGTCTTTTGCTTTCGTAAGTTTTTCAACGAAGCTCACAGCGCTACCTTCAGCAGCTGGTTTGCTTGCGACATCTTTAAGTTTGGATGCGAACTCGACTTTTTTGCCGCCTGCTTGATAGATGGCGTCTTCGCCTTTCAGCGCAGCATCGATCACATTGCTCGTTTGTTTATCGAGCATGAGCTTACCAGCACCTGCACCAATGGCTGTTGCAGCCACTGCGCCAACGACGCCAGAACCCGTTTTTTCTTCAGTTTGTTCGCTCATAACCAATCTCCTATCAAATTCATCGTGTAAGCATGTAATCGCTACATGAGTCAGTTATAACCCATTCTATTCACGAGAAGTGTGAAGATTGTGTGACAATGGCAGTGGAGCTAGACCCGCTCGACGCTCTGGACAACGCTTTTGGCGCGCAAGCTGGCAATTATGTTATTGAGATGCCTAGCATTTTTAACCTCCACATCGATAATTAAATCGAAGAAATCGGTGCTGCGGTTGGTGATTTTAAGGTTGCTGATATTGCCCTCATCTTTGGCTATCACGTTAGCCACACTGGCCAGCGCAGCCGTTTCATGGCTGAGGGAAACGCGCAAACGCCCAATATACGTATCGTCCTGCCCGCTGCTATCCCATGCCACATCAATCCATTTTTCGGGGCTATCCGCAAAATTCTCGAGCGTATCGCAATCCATGGTGTGGATGGTAATGCCCTTACCCGTTGCCACAATGCCCACAATTTTATCACCCGGAATGGGGTGACAGCAGCCCGCGTAATGGATGGCCATGCCCGCCACCAAGCCCTTGATAGGCATGGGGACGGATTTTTTGGATTTTTTCTTGAGATTCGCCACATCGAACGGATTTTTAACCCCTGCCGATTCGGATTTTTTGGTGTGGAACACCGCATCATACACCTGATTGCGGTTGATAATCCCTTCGCCCACTTCGGCATACAGGTCGTTCACATCCTTTTTCTTGAACACCGCCATCGCAGGGTCGAGCATTTTTTCGGTAACGTCGTGCCCTTCCTGCTTGAAGGTTTTGGTAAGGATGGCCTTACCCAACGTCACATATTCTTCGCGCTGCTGATCGCGGATATAGCGTCGGATTTCGGATTTCGCTTTGCCCGTCACCACAAAGCGTTCCCAGCTTGGGCTGGGGGTTTGCGTTTTTGCGGTAATAATATCGACCTGATCACCGTTTTTCAGCGTGTGTTTCAGCGGCACAATGCGGCCATTGATTTTTGCACCCACGCAGGTGAAGCCCACGCCCGAGTGAACCGCGAACGCAAAATCGACCGGCGTGCTGCCGCGCGGCAAGGCAATGATATCGCCCTTGGGCGTGAAGCAGAACACTTGGTCGTGATACATCTCGAGCTTGGTGTGCTCGAGGAATTCCTCGGCACCTTCCGATTGCTCCATAATCTCGAGCAGCTCGCGCACCCAGCGATACTGCTTACCTTCGGTGCTTACTTTATCGGCACCCACACCCTGCTTATAGCCCCAGTGCGCGGCAATCCCGTATTCGGCCACATCGTGCATGTCTTCGGTGCGGATTTGCACTTCGATGCGCTGCTGCTGCGGGCCAATCACTGCGGTGTGGATGGATTGGTAGCCGTTGCCCTTGGGCGTCGAGAGGTAATCTTTAAATTGCCCCGGTATCGTATGGTATTTCTCGTGGATGAGGCCGAGCATGTGGTAGCAGTCGCCCACCGTCGCGCAAATCACGCGGAAGCCCACAATATCCGATAATTGCTCGAAGGTAACGCCCTTGCTCTCCATCTTTTTCCAGATGGAATAGGGCTTCTTCTCGCGGCCATAAATTTTTACATCCTTGATGCCGCCAGCCACTGCCAACTCGCGCAGAATTTCTTCCACCCGCGTTACTTGGTTTTTGCCCTGCGTGCGTAAGAATTCGAGGCGCTTTAAAATGGATTCCCGTGCTTCACCGAACAGTTCCTTAAAGGCTAAATCTTGCAGCTCCTCTTTCATGCGGCGCATGCCGATACGCTCGGCCAGTGCCGCATAAATTTCGAGGGTCTCGCGCGCAATGCGCTGACGCTTTTCGGGCTTGGGAATATAGTGCAGTGTCTCCATGTTATGGAGGCGGTCGGCCAATTTTACCATCAGCACGCGCAAATCCTGCGCCATGGCCAGCACCAGTTTTTGTAGGTTCTCGGCCTGTTTAGTGGTCTCGGATTGCACTTCAAGGCGGTTGAGTTTCGTTACCCCATCCACCAATCCACGAATTTCCACGCCGAATAGCTGCTCAATCTCATCGAGCGTCGCATCCGTATCCTCGACCGTATCGTGCAGCAGCGCGGTGATGATGCTCGCCGTATCGAGCTTATATTGCGTCAGCTTATAGGCCACTTCCACAGGGTGGCTGAAATAGGGGTCGCCGCTCGCGCGTTTTTGCAGCCCATGCTTTTGCATAGAATATACATAGGCGCGATTAAGGGCATCCTCATCAGCATCTGGGTCATAGGCGCGGACTTTATCCACGAGTTCGGTTTGGCGAATCATAGGTGAGCAGTATAGCGCGAGATGCGCCTAGTTCCTAGTGTCTAGGGGCGAACACGCGCAGAAAACAGATAATCAGTGGAAATTGTGGCTTTCTAAACCCTAGTTGCTAGGCGTAAAATCCTAAAAACTAGTCCTCAACCTCAATATTTTCCTCAACAAAGCTCATGCCTTGGCTGGCTTGTTCGGTGTATTGCTGTTGTTCCGCCGCGAAGGATTCTTCGATATCACCACGGTTATTGATGGTGTAGCTGGCGTGGGTATCTTCCTCGATGGTATCGGAAGGATCGAAGCCCGTTTTCTTGGTGAAGTTCACAATCACTTCTTCCTGAACCAGCTTCACATCGATGGTTTTATCGGCAATTTCACGCAGGGAAACAACCGAATCCTTGTCGTTATCACGGTCAATCGTCAGTGGCATACCCGAGGAAATTTGCTTGGCGCGCGCAGCAGCAGCTACCACCAAATCAAAGCGGTTTGGAACGATAAGGATGCAATCTTCAACGGTAACGCGAGCCATGGATACTCCGAGGGGTAGATGTTAAGGATGGGGGCTTTTAGGGGATTTATTGGCCAAGTGCAAGTAAAACTCGCCGTTTAACGCTCTGCGCCATCGGATGAGGGTGCCCGCGGCGCTCGCTTACGCTGATGCTGGCTGCTGATGGGCGGCTCGTCAGATAAAATCTTCAGGATATTATCCCCTTCGGGCCAGCATTTGCCTTCTTCCCATCTTTTATAGGTGCGCACGCATACGCCGTAATGTGACGCAAGCTTTTCTTGGGTCATTCCTAAATTATGCCGATGCGCCTTCAAGGCTTTTGCGAATTCGCCAGGCTGCTGCAGCTGGTTTAAGTAATCCATTACAAGTTGCGGCAGTGCCACGGAGCTTGCCAACAGCTGCTCATGCGCGGTAGCATTTGAGACTATATGCTTGGGACGAGTCATTGTGATTGCCTTTTTGCGTGATTTTAGTGATATTACGCCCCCAATTACCTTTATAGTATGACAGTTTTATTAAAGTTTATATGCCCCCAGCCCCACAATCTAACGAAAACAAACTCCCCAAACCCGATTGGATCCGCGTCAAAGCGCCGCAAAGCCAAGGGTTTTTGGATACGCACGCGCTGATGCGCAAAAATAAGCTGAATACCGTGTGTGAGGAAGCCGCCTGCCCTAACATCGGTGAATGCTGGAGCAAAGGCCACGCGACTGTCATGATCATGGGCGACACCTGCACCCGCGCCTGCGCATTTTGTAACATCAAAACTGGCGTGCCCAATAAGCTGGATGCTGAAGAACCCAAAAACCTCGCCGAGGCGATTGCAAAATTGAACCTCAAACACGTGGTCATCACCAGCGTGGATCGCGATGATTTGGCCGATGGCGGCGCTGAACATTTCGCCCAGTGTATCGAGTACATACGCACCACTAGCCCCGACACAACGATTGAGATTCTAACACCCGATTTTTTGCGTAAGGAACATGCTATCCCTGTCGTAGCAGGCGCGCGGCCGGATGTGTTTAACCACAATATCGAAACCGTTCCCTCGCTCTACCACTCCATTCGGCCTGGCGCGCGCTACTTTAACTCGCTGCACCTGCTCAAAACCGTGAAGGAGCTTCAACCCACCGTCTTCACCAAATCCGGCATCATGGTCGGGCTAGGTGAAACGAGCGAGGAAGTGCTGCAAGTGATGGATGATTTACGCAGTGCGGATGTCGATTTCATGACCATTGGCCAATATTTGCAGCCTACGCCCAAGCATGCCCCCGTGAAGCGTTATGTGACGCCAGAGGAATTCGATTACTTCCAGCGCGTGGCCTATACTAAGGGTTTCCTCATGGTTTCCGCTTCGCCACTCACCCGTAGCAGTTACCACGCCGATGCGGACTTCGCCAAAATGCGCGATGCGCGCAACGCGAAACTACAGCGTGGCAATAGCTAGTCTATTTCGAGGGCGATTGGCCTGAAGCCAGAGAACCTAAGCACTCTTGCATCAGATCCCTTGTTTCTGGATTTTTTTCTGAAACTATCGCCAGCATATCCATAAGATTTTGCGTAACCTTATCTGCGCGTTTCAATAGCAAAATTTTTGAGACACCGTTTAGTTTTTTCAATTCATCTTTTAATATCAGATGATCACCTAGAATGCACAACGCCGCTGTACTTGGGATTTTAATCTCAGGTGCCATATCCTTCTGTGGCGCCAGAACCTGCTCCAATTTTCTAATTTGCGCTTCCGACAAGGCCATAATTTCTCTCCAGATATACAACTGACACGCAGGATATCTACAGCAAAGCTTGCCTAATAGTGTGACAATTGTATGAAGATTATATGCACACCTATTCCGAAACACGCATCCTGTCCCACTCGCCTGAACAATTGTTCAAATTGGTTGTGGATATCGAGCGTTACCCTGAGTTCTTACCATGGTGCCGTGGGGCGCGGATTGTTTCGCGCGAAGGCAATTCCTTTCTGGGCGAGTTGGTCATCAGCTTTTCGCACCTCACCGAGCGCTATACCAGCCGCGTGACACCAACGCCGCCTACCAAAACCACCGAAGGGCGCATCGAGGTCGCACTCGTCAGTGGCCCCTTCAAACACCTCAACAACCATTGGCGGTTTGTGCCCCACGCGAATGGCTGCGAGATTCACCTCGATCTAGATTTCGAATTTAAATCCAAACTGCTCGATAAAATGCTCGGCGGCATGTTCGGCAAAGCCTGCGAAAAAATGGTCGGAGCGTTCACGACACGTGCGGAGACACTCTACGGCAAGCTATAGCACACCACGCCGCTTCAGATATGCATACGGCAAAATAGCGGCAACCAGCATGAGCAGTAGCGCAACAGGGTAGCCTAAATCCCACTTCAACTCTGGCATCACCTCAAAATTCATTCCATATACCCCTGCCACCAGTGTGGGCGGCAAGAAGATGAGCGATGCAATGGAAAGCACGCGGAACACACTGTTTTGCTCAATCGAAATCATGCCCAGCGTTGCATCAAGCAGGAAATTCACCCGCCCCGTGAGGTAGGTTCCGTGGTCCATGAGCCCGATAATATCCTTACGGATTGCCTCGATTTGCATTTGGTTTTCGGGCAGTGCCGCCTTTTTGTGATGGTTAGCATAGGCTACCACACGGTTGAACGTCACCAAGCTCTCGTGTGTTTTCGAGGAGAGATCACCACAGCGCCCAATACGTTCCAGCACTTGCTGATAATCCACCGCCGCTTTTTTCTCCAAGCCCTCAAGGCGGGTGCGAAATACATCTTTTGTAATGCGGTCAATGTCGCGATCGAGGCGTTCCAGAATATCCGCCATACGGTTTACAATGGCCTCCACCAGCCCCAAAAACAGCGTCACCCCATCATGGTCGCCCACTGGCAATTTAGGCGCCATGGCAATAAACCGCCTGAACGATGTCGCATCAATATAGCGAATCGTCACCAGCACATGGTCGGTCAGCATGAAGGTAACGGCGTGGGTTTCTGGCGCGCCACTATCGACCTTCGTCACCATAGTGGTGGTCATGTAATGGGTGCCATGTTCGGTATAAAGGCGATTACTCACCTCAATTTCGCGCATCTCTTCATGCGTAGGAATTTCCATTTGCAGGAATTCCTCGACCGCTTTTTCCTCGGCATTGGTAGGGTTCAGCAGGTCAATCCACACCGCATTTTCAGGGATGCTTAGCCCCTCACCCACTTCGTGCGATAAAATATGGCGGTTTAGCTCGGTAAAAACGATCATGCGTCCTCGCGTGGTTTTTACTAGGCATAGCAGCCGCCATCTGCCCTGTCACTTGTGTTTTCGCTCGGCAGTGCTAAGCCTGTGGCATGAAAATAGAGACCCCACACCAGCCCTTCACCCATTCGCATTGGCTCACACAAGTGCGCCGTTCGCTACTGCTGGCTATGCTCATCGTCGGCGCGTCGCTTGCTGTTGGCGTGGTGGGCTACCACGCTCTTGGCGGCTTACAGTGGATTGATGCATTGCTTGAAGCCTCGATGATATTGGGTGGCATGGGCGCTATTGCCCCCATGACCAACGATAGCGTTAAAATCTTCGCTTCCATCTATGCGCTCTACAGTGGGTTGATGCTACTCACCACCACGGGGCTACTGCTCGCACCATGGATTCAGCGCATGCTCTACCATACCCACCGCCAAGCGCGGGTGGATGCCATGCACGACGAGGGCAAAGTCGAATAAGCTACCCTTACTCCTACCCCCCTAAAAATTTCGCTGGTTTTTAGCCCTAGTGCGATGTTAGAAGGCTCATCCTATGGAGGGGTGTCCGAGTGCCAGCCCTTCGGCGCATGAGAATTAATAAACCACGAGGTGACTTGTGGTGGTTATGGAATACGGAGGGGTGTCCGAGTGGTTTAAGGAGCACGCCTGGAAAGTGTGTATACGTGAAAGCGTATCGAGAGTTCGAATCTCTTCCCCTCCGCCAGACCTCTACAGGTGGTATTTCTCAATAGATTATAGGTGGTTGTGAAGTGCCCAGCCTGTGTGACGGTTTGGGGTGTTTTTCGTGTACTTCGCTGGGGCTGGTGGTTTGCTCGCGGCTGCGAAACGCTGCGATGAGAGAGCGATTATTCTCTGTTTTGTGTGTACTTGCGGCGGGCGATACACGCTTTGAGATTGGCAATTTCCCTGTGCTGATGTGCGCGTACTTTTCAGCAATTCGGATGTGTTGGCGATAATATGCGCCAGTTGCGGAGAAGAAAGCAATGATGCGTAATCATGGCAGATTGTGACGGCGCGCGCCTTTGCGTAGGCTTGCCCCATGCATCGATTTTCTCACATAGCAACTGATTATTCTGCGGATTCACTCAGTAAAAGAGTGGATTCAAGCGGCTACCCACGCATTCATGACGAAACTTCTCAACCGAGGAAAACCGCCATGGATACGAGCCTTTTAGCACAACTTGCAGCGCTGCCGGAGATGGAGGCGACAGAGATGAAAGCCCTCTGGAAACGCCTCTACCAGAAACCGCCGCCGCCCTTCAACCGATCCAATTATATCAAGCGACTCGCATACCGTATTCAGGAACTGGCGTATAGGGTGGATTCACGGAAGCTGGAAAAACGGCTGGAACTCTATGCCCGCCAGCGGATGGATCAACGTTGCAACGCAAAGCCGAAACGCATCATGGATCGTCCCATCACCGGCACACGCCTGATGCGCGAATATTGTGGGGAAGAACATCACGTCATGGTGCTGGCGCATGGGTTTGAATATCGCGGCAAGCGTTACAAGAGCTTATCGGCCATTGCGCGCAGCATCACCGGCACGCAGTGGTCGGGGCCGCTGTTTTTTGGGCTTAAACGTTCGTAAGGAGGCAACATGATACACATCAAACGCAAAATACGCTGCGCAATTTACACGCGCAAATCGCATGAGGATGGGCTGGAGCAGGAATTTAATAGCCTCGATGCCCAATATGAGGCGTGCACTGCCTATATTCAGAGCCAGCGGTCGGAAGGATGGATGGCGCTGCCTGACCGCTATGATGATGGCGGGTTCAGCGGCGGCAATATTGAGCGCCCGGCACTCAAGCGATTGCTGAAAGATATAGATAACGGGCTGGTGGATGTGATCATCGTCTATAAAATCGACCGCATGTCCCGCTCGCTGTATGATTTTGTGAAGCTGATGGATGCGTTCGAAAAACGTGGTGTGACGTTCGTGTCGGTGACGCAGCATTTTAACACCACCACGCCGATGGGTAAATTGACGCTCAATATTCTGCTCTCCTTCGCGCAGTTTGAACGTGAGATTACGGGTGAACGCATCCGCGATAAACTTGCCGCGTCGAAGAAAAAGGGCATGTGGATGGGTGGTACGCCGCCGCTGGGCTATGACGTCAAAGACCGCAAGCTGGTGGTGAACGAGCAGGAAGCCGAAATGATCCGCCACATCTTCCAGCGTTTTGCGGTGCTGCAATCGATCACCTCGCTCGTTGCAGAAATACGCGAGCGCGGGTTTCGCACCAAGACCTATACCAGCAAAACCGAGCGTGTACGCGAGGGTCGGTTAATGGATAAGGGGTTTGTCTATCGGCTACTGAACAACAGACTTTACCTCGGCGAAATCACCCACCATGAGCAATGCTACCCTGGTCTGCATGCGGCAATTATTGAGCGAAGCCTATGGGACAAGGTGCATGCGGTGATGAAGGAAAGCCCGCGCACACGCGCCAATATGACCCGCCGCGAGATTAGTGCGCCGCTGCGTGGAGTGATGCGCTGCGCTGGCTGCGACTCCGGCATGACGCCCAGCAGCACAAGGCGGCGCGGCAAACTGTATCGCTATTACGTTCCCAATAATCACCTGAAGAAATCCTGCCTGACATGCCCGGTTGGCAGCATCAGCGCGGGTGAGATTGAGGAGATCGTGCTGCAGCAATTGCAGGGTGCATTGCAATCTCCTGATGCGATAGTGCAAACATGGGAGGCAGCGGTGGCGCATGACCCACGCATTACCGAACATGAGATACGCGCAGCGCTGGGCAACATCCGCACATTGTGGGATGACTTATTCCCCGCTGAGCAGGAGCGGCTGATCAAGAGCCTCACGCAAAGCGTCACGATTCATCCTGATCGGGTGGATATTATGCTGAACCTGCAGGGCATGGATGAGCTGGCGCGCAGCATCTGCAAACGGCGCGAGGTGGCGGCATGAAAAAGCAGCCCTCCGTTGGGTTATGCATCAGCGTGCCAGTGCGGTTTCGGCGGCGCGGTGGCAGGAAACTTATTCTATCCCCCGAAGGCATGCCACAAAACATTGCGGATACGGCAAAACCTGACGATGTAATGATCCATGCGCTGGCACGGGCTTGGAAGTGGCAGAATATGTATGAAAACGGCGAGTATGGTTCGCTGGAAGCATTCGCCGAGCGGCATCGCCTTAACAAGTCGTATACGGCACGTGTAATGCGGCTCAATTTTCTGGCGCCGGATATTCGGGAAGCCATTATGAACGGCACGCATCCCAAGGGTCTCAGGCTCGCCGATCTGATGCATCCATTCCCCCCCGAATGGGATTTGCAGTGTCAGAAATTTGGGTTTTATCCCGCGCAATAATTTTATCCTCTGCGGCAAAATACTGTA
The DNA here is from genome assembly GCA_963205305.1 of Pseudomonadota bacterium. GTDB lineage: Bacteria > Pseudomonadota > Alphaproteobacteria > Rickettsiales > UBA3002 > QFOX01. The sequence continues at coordinate 30,935 of CAUJIC010000066.1, forward strand.
ATATAACGATTATATATTGTCGATGCTACGCGCTGTTGCTATGATGTACGCATTACCACCACACCAGCACGTATATCTATGCCACTACCAGAAAAACTGTTTTTTGAGTTGGGTGAATGTGCCGAGCGTTGGCATGTAACGATGTGTGATGTGCAGTATTACATCACACATGGATATTTGGAGGCGCAGGCATGGGTGCCATTTACAGACGTTGAGTTTTGTCGTGTTGACGCGCAAACGGGTCAGGTGCGTTCATGGTTCATGGAGCATCAGGGCTATGCGGCACTTTTCCCAGAAACCTGTCGCCGCATATTCAGCCAGCAGGGTTGCATGGTGTTTGGTTTTCGCATGGCGGGAAGCGACGATTTTTTCAAATTACAATCAGGCCTGATGGTACGCCTCGCCGATCTTTTTATCAGCCGCGAGGAATTGCAGCGGTTTGAGCAAGTCTATGATCTTGCGTCCCCTGCAGCATCTCCCGGGCGCGCAGGTCGCCCAAGCGTGATGGATAAAATAATGGCGGAACTACAGCGGCGCATTGAAACGGGCAAGGACATGAAATCCAATAACGCCGAGGCAGAACATCTCTACCGCTGGGCGGAAGCGACAATTAGAGATCACGCCATTCCAAGTATTGCCACCATCGCCAATAATGTCGGGCTGTTTCGCAAGAAACTCCGCCAGAACGCGCACGCAATCGCTTCATGAAATCACCTGATATCATGTAATATCGTGGCAGTTTTTCGTGATTATGATCGCAGTCAGGATGCCCTCCATCGCAACCCAGTGATGGAGGAACATAACCATGACGGACACAAGGCATCTCAATCAGATCGATCTCTCACGCAGGCTGGGCGTATCCCACCGCACGTTAGAGCGCTGGCGCTGGCAGGGTGTTGGTCCGGCGTTTCTTAAAATCGGTGGGCGGGTAAAATACCGCCTGCAAGATGTGGAATCATTTGAGCTTAGCCGCATCTGCCGCAGCACGGCGGATGAATATCGCTTCAGCGACCAGCCAGAAATCTCCGCATGATGCGGGGGTGTCATGCTCATGTACCTCCCTCCGCCCATT